>NZ_JBHIRJ010000180.1:0-500 GCF_042197045.1 Bartonella sp. AA74HLJMH | reverse complement strand
GCTTTAACATCACCAAAATCTCTTAACGCCTTAATGCGATAAAGTTTTTTACCTTCGCGAAGAATTGTTTGATTGGTGAGTTGATATTTTTTTACAGAATTTTGCATAATAAATCCTTACGAAATTAGGTTTTTAATTGACAGCCCATAAGGGCGCCGGGCGCTAAAAACACGGTCGTAAGTCCGCCGCTATACTTTCCCCTCGCGAAGGGTATTGTATGGTATAGCTACACCCGACAAAATCGTTATATGCCAATGATAGCACAAAAGAAAGTCAGTATTTTAAGAAATGGGAAAAACCTTACGTGGTTTAACCGCTTACGATTAAGTGTTTTTAGCACTTGCCAACCTTAATAAACGACCTTTTCTTTAAAGTCAATACGTATTTTTTATTTTTTTCACTTTTTTTCATTTTGATACCTAGCTAATTGAATACCAAGTGATTTTAAATTTTACTTTTGGTTTTTAGTATAAAAATGTAGTGCGTAAATGGACATGTTT
>NZ_JBHIRJ010000179.1:0-500 GCF_042197045.1 Bartonella sp. AA74HLJMH | reverse complement strand
TTTCTATGTATTAAAATACAAATTTAAGGTAAGAAAAAACATGCTAAATAAAGTGATGTTAATCGGGCGTTTAGGTGCTGATCCCGAAAGCAAAACAATGAATTCTGGAACAGAAGTAGCCAATTTTCGTATGGCAACTTCTGAAAGCTATACGGATAAAAATACTCATCAAAAAGTAGAGAAAACGGAATGGCATTCCGTGGTGATTTTTAATCCACATTTGGCAAAAATTGCACTTCAATATCTAAACAAAGGTTCAAAGGTTTACATAGAAGGAAAATTACAGACACGCAAATGGCAAGATAAAAATGGGCATGACCGTTACACAACAGAGATTGTCTTACCACAATTCAAAGGCGAGTTGTATTTGCTTGATGCAAAGAAAGAGCAATCAGCATCCCCTTCACCCATTACTTCTCAAAATTATGCTATCGCTTCAGGTGCTCAAGATTATAGAACAGCTCTTAACGATAGCGTCCCATTCTGATTGAAAAAATATG
>NZ_JBHIRJ010000178.1:0-501 GCF_042197045.1 Bartonella sp. AA74HLJMH | reverse complement strand
CCGGTCAAGTGAGTATTGGATCCCACCATTTCGGTTTGTGTCTCAGCAATGGTTGACTTTTCTTCCACCCGCACAAGGATAATTTGTGCCTCAATCCCCTGCGCACACACCGCGTTAATCACATCAAGAGCTGTACCTCTTGTTCCAAGCTTTTGGATTTTCTCACCCTCATGCGTAAAGAGAAGGACAGGCTCGTCGAGGGGAAAAACTTGGTTATCAGCATCAGGGGCTGTAACAACCGCTCCAATGGCTGTCTGATCAAATGTTGCTAAAGGACGGGAATCCTCACCAGCCTCTACAATGCGAATCCCATGATTAAATTCTATTGCCATCTTGCTCTCCAAATCAATGAAGAGACTATAACAAGCATCACCATGCTCCATAAGACTGACACTGTCAGTCAAAAAAAGCCCTTTCAAAGGGCTTTAAAGGACTTAAAAACATACAAGCTCGCTTATAGAACAGCTATCCATTTGACTTCTGTCATATCTTGGTTACTTG
>NZ_JBHIRJ010000177.1:0-506 GCF_042197045.1 Bartonella sp. AA74HLJMH | reverse complement strand
GCGATGCGTTATCTTATTGACTATGAAGGACTCGGTAAGACTCTTCTCAAAGATGTTGGTATTCCACGTGCAAGTTTTATTCCTCTTGGTAATCTTGGAGCTTTGGATGAAAAAGAGGGACAACCCTTTAAACTTGATCTCCAAAAAGCAAAGCAACTTTTAACGGAAGCCGGTTATCCGGATGGTTTTGAGGCCAGTATTTTTGCCGGTGCCTCTCCTTATCCTTTTGCTTTGCCTATTGCTCAGTCTCTCCAAGACAATGCAAAAAAAGTTGGAGTACGTTTTAAAATTGAACGTTTTGTAGGTACGCAGTTGTTTTCAAAATTTTATGCGCGTGGTTTTGATACGATTTTTTTCGGATGGAATAATGGCTCTGGGGACCCCCATACAATGGCTTCACGTCTTATTTATAATCCAGATAATCGGCTTGAGGCTAAAAATACAGGCTATGCGAGTTGGTGCCATGGGTATTTGGATGAAACTATGAATCAAAAGGTTCAAGATGC
>NZ_JBHIRJ010000176.1:0-510 GCF_042197045.1 Bartonella sp. AA74HLJMH | reverse complement strand
TTGGCACTCTCCGAGAGCTTTTCCTGTGTAAAAAAACTCTTCAACCATTGCCAAAAGTTGGAAAAGCTTTGTTTAACACCCTCCCACAAATTGCCAAACCACTCGACAACAGAGGAAAGTCCTTGTTTGAACTTTTGCCAAGTTTGAGAGAAATCAAAAGCAGCAGCAATGATATTTTTCCATTTGGTGATGGTGGTGGGTTCAGCACCAAAAAAGCGCATAACAGCTTCAAAGGCTTGCCCAAAAGCCCGAGATACCCCCCGTGCAAAGCCCTTCATAAAAGAAGAAAAACGATCCCAATATTTCCACAAAGCAAAACCAGCAGCCAGTATGACCGCCACAACAGCAGCAACCACAGCCCCTATTGGGGTAAAAATACCCCCCACAACAGAGGAAATACCCGCCCCAACCACTTCGATCACTGTCCCAACAGAGCCAAAAGAGGCAGCAAATGCACTTCCTGAGACAGCAATCCCCCGTAAAGCCCCGACCAACAAGGTCATGGGGCGT
>NZ_JBHIRJ010000175.1:0-515 GCF_042197045.1 Bartonella sp. AA74HLJMH | reverse complement strand
TTTTCCTAAAAACGTTCCAATTTTGAGTTTGGATCCGCAAACAGCATCTGTTGCTTCTAAAACAACTTCTGTTGAAGTGGATGACACTGATGATCGTCTCACCATGGAAAGTGCGACAACGCTTTTGAAAAGCTTAGGCTGGTCAACCGAGAAAATCAATGAGAATGACCATATGGCAAGCTATCAATTGGCTGATCGTGAAGTAGATATTCTTTATAACGACGAAGTTGCCAAAGATTGTCCGCAATTTGATAGCGCCTTTATGATTAGTACCGGTATTCTTTCCGCTGCTTGTAAATTCATTGATCCTACCCACACGGAAGATATTCCAGATATACAGCTTAATTTTGAAGCCAAGGGATTAGAAATCTTTGAACCAGAAGTCACTACGGATCGTTTAAAGCAAGCACTTGATGATGCGCTAGAATGGTCAGTCAAAGACATTGACCTTTCTAAAAGACTTCGCTCTGATTATGGCACTGCTCCTTGGGAAAAAGGCGCCACGTCTAAAGCAG
>NZ_JBHIRJ010000174.1:0-523 GCF_042197045.1 Bartonella sp. AA74HLJMH | reverse complement strand
AGAAACCTTGGCTTATTACGCTTTCCAGCGATAATCTTGGCGCTAAAGCAACAGGGCTTTATCAAACGCGCTTGAGCCTTTCTTTTGATGATCTGTTAGGGATCAATGATCAATGGTCGTTTAGCTATCAGCGTTCTATGGATGGTAGTCCGTATCATTTTTTTCACAAGCGCCCCAATAGTGATACTCTAACGGGATCATTTTCTCTTCCCTATGGCACTTGGACAACAGGTTTTGATGGGACGTGGAGCCAATATCATTCAAGTGTTAAGGGAATATTTTCCGATATTATGACTGCGGGGAAGTCTTTATCGCTGACACCATGGATTTCACGGGTTATCGACCGTGATCAAGAGGGAAAGACCTGGCTTACGGGACGCTTAACATGGAAATATTCTGATAATTTTATTATGGGCAGTCGGGTTGATGTTTCCAGCCGTAAATTGGCTATTGCAACCTTTGAGCTTGATCATTCGCGCAAGTGGCTTGGAGGAGAATTAAGCGCGCATATAGGGTTTCATAA
>NZ_JBHIRJ010000173.1:0-523 GCF_042197045.1 Bartonella sp. AA74HLJMH | reverse complement strand
TTATGAAACCCTATATGCGCGCTTAATTCTCCTCCAAGCCACTTGCGCGAATGATCAAGCTCAAAGGTTGCAATAGCTAGTTTACGGCTGGAAACATCAACCCGACTGCCCATAATAAAATTATCAGAATATTTCCATGTCAACCGTCCTGTAAGCCAGGTCTTTCCCTCTTGATCACGGTCGATAACCCGTGAAATCCACGGTGTAAGCGATAAAGACTTGCCCGCAGTCATAATATCGGAAAATATTCCCTTAACACTCGAATGATATTGGCTCCACGTCCCATCAAAACCTGTTGTCCAAGTGCCATAGGGAAGAGAAAAGGATCCCGTTAGAGTATCACTATTGGGGCGCTTGTGAGAAAAATGATACGGACTACCATCCATAGAACGCTGATAGCTAAACGACCATTGATCATTGATCCCCAACAGATCATCAAAAGAAAAGCTCAAGCGCGTTTGATAAAGCCCTGTTGCTTTAGCGCCAAGATTATCGCTGGAAAGCGTAATAAGCCAAGGTTTCT
>NZ_JBHIRJ010000172.1:0-525 GCF_042197045.1 Bartonella sp. AA74HLJMH | reverse complement strand
AAATCTGGTCCTTTCTTAGAAGAAAGTGACATGATCAAATTTATCGACCAAGCCGATAATGCTGTCCAAATTTTGCGTATTGAACCAACGACTAATCGTTGCGAAGATATCTCTGAAGATATTGCCGAATTCTATCTTAAAGAATGTGAAGAGCAGTGTTTCAACGGAAACATTCCTCACGATTTTATTCTACACAGCACAGCATACGGTTTTTTTTTAGATGATATAAAACAGCGCGAATATGATGATGCAATGTATGGTTCTTACGAAAAACAACACCGTTTGCGTCCTTGTGATGTGCTTTAAAAGCTAAAGGCGTTTTTAAAAGACGCCACCTTTTCAAAAAATTCACCACACAATGCAATGCCGTTCTTTTGCAAGAACGACAAAGGCAGAATCTAACTTAAAGGAGTAAAATCATGGAAAAGAAGTACGAACTTACTGATGGGAAAGCTGAGTTTAAAGGGGTAACTCTTCACCGTATCCGCGCTTTAAGAGACTTTGGAGTTATTAAAAAAGGTAATT
>NZ_JBHIRJ010000171.1:0-526 GCF_042197045.1 Bartonella sp. AA74HLJMH | reverse complement strand
GCTTTAACATCACCAAAATCTCTTAACGCCTTAATGCGATAAAGTTTTTTACCTTCGCGAAGAATTGTTTGATTGGTAAGTTGATATTTTGGAGAAGTTTCTTGATTTTTAACTGTAGCTTTCATGCTAATTTCTTTCTTAACGTAATTAAGTTTCTTATTGACGACCCTATAAGGGCGCCGGGTGCTAAGAAACACGGCGTTAAGTCCGTCGTCACACTTTTCTCATAAAGAGTATTGTATGGTGTGACCACACCCGACAAAATCGTTATATGCCAACGATAGCATAAAAGAAAGTCAGTATTTTAAGAAATGGGAGAAACCTTTTCGTGGTTTACCCGCTTAACGTTTAGTGTTTCTTAGGCACTTGTCGACCTTAATAAACGACCTTTTCTTTAAAGTCAATACGTATTTTTTATTTTTTTCACTTTTTTTCATTTTGATACCTACCTAATTGAATACCAAGTGATTTTAAATTTTACTTTTGGTTTTTAGTATAAAAATGTAGTGCGTAAATGGACATGTTT
>NZ_JBHIRJ010000170.1:0-529 GCF_042197045.1 Bartonella sp. AA74HLJMH | reverse complement strand
CCCCCTCACGCACCGCATGATTGTCAATATAGCCTGTCAACTTGGCATCAAGCGTGCCACCAGCTTCAATCGTGCCGTAAACAGCATCATAAGTGCGGACGGTTGTTTTGGTATCAGTAGTACTGCCATAATATGTTATGCCTGTAATACTACACCCTCCTAATAATGTGTGGCAATGTTTCTTCCTGCGATGTGTTTCAGTTACAATCTTTGTTGTTTCGGTTAAATCGCGCCCCTCATTGAGCAGCGTATCACCCTGCATCTCAATGTTGCCATTAGCAGCAATCAAACTGTAGCTATTACGGATATCGCCGGCATTAATTGTCAGATGACGCCCTACTAAAATCTGTGCAGCATTATTGGTAAAATGAGGCTGCTGACGGCTAATTGTAGTGTCAACATCTTCCTTTATCTGATGGTGTTTAATATTAGTGCCTTCCCAACTTCCCGCAACGTAACTGTGAGAAATCACTTTATCGCTAACTTCAACCCCGCCTTCACGCATGTTGGTGAGAGCAGAGACATCGAA
>NZ_JBHIRJ010000169.1:0-540 GCF_042197045.1 Bartonella sp. AA74HLJMH | reverse complement strand
GATGATGCTCCAACCAGCCCGAATGAGAAAGAGCGTACCTTTGGCATTATCACGCAATTATTACCGTTGCTTCAAAATGCCGTAACACCGGATATCATGCTTGATTTGCTTCGTTATTCACCATTGCCTGCGTCATTACTCAATCGTGTAAGTGAGAAGATGCAACAGCAGCAAATGGCACAACAAGCCCAACAACAGCAAATGAATCCGGAACAAGAAATGAAGTTGCAGGAAAAGCAGCAAGATATTGCGGCTAAAAGTCAGATGCAACAGATGGATTTACAAGGCAAGCAGATTGAATTGGTTATGCGTCAAAAGAGAGCAGAATTGGAAGCTGAATTGATGCAACAGAAGCATGAGCTTGAACGGGAGCGTATTCTTAATGAACGAGCGCAAAATCAAATCATGCGTGAAAGAGCGGCAACATACAGAGGAAGAAGCATTTGAGAGAGGTTAGAGAATGAATGCAGAAATGAACGAAGCTATGAATGAAGATTACAGAGTTGGAGCACCGGTCTTTGATGATGAGAGCTCTTTTGA
>NZ_JBHIRJ010000168.1:0-543 GCF_042197045.1 Bartonella sp. AA74HLJMH | reverse complement strand
GCTCTTCCCAACAGGCGGCTTAAATGATTGCGATTATCAAGCGTCAACCGCCCCATGGCATCTGCCGCTTGCATGGGATCAAACCTATCCTGCAAACCATATTGCTTGGCGGTGCTGTCTATAAATTGATACAACCCACCCGCAGAAGAGCGGGGATTCCTTGCATTCGGATTGCCTCCACTTTCAACTTGCGCAACACGGTACAAATAACTCTCTGGCAAACCATAACGCGCTGCTGCTTGACGGATCGCTTGATTAACAGAAGGACTAGAACGGGTCATAGCCTAATCTCCTCCCTTACTCAAATGCACTCAATAAATTCAACTCCTCCGTTGAGGCTTTTCCCCCACCTCCAAACAAAGCAGCAGAAAGCTTTTTGAACCATTCTTTTGTCGCATATCCCTTATGATGCGCGTTTACCATGCGTTGAATGAGAGCTACAATTTGATCATTCTTAATCTGTGTCCCCCCTGTTAACAATTTGACAACATCCTTTTCAATCCGTTGACGCTCTCTAAACGCCGCCTCTTTGAAAGGAATCCA
>NZ_JBHIRJ010000167.1:0-546 GCF_042197045.1 Bartonella sp. AA74HLJMH | reverse complement strand
CTAATATTCAAACAAATTTTTAAATGAAATGGTTATAAGGAGGCGCCCCCGCCGCGCCCGCGCCGTTATTTAAGCTGTTTTCCTATGGGGACGACACATAACAAAGCAAATTTCACCATAAGGAGAAAGGCGTTCTGTATAAACATTATTCATTGTGTCACCACAAATATTCTTAGTAACAATAGCCATGCCACATGCATTGGCATTTTCATAAACATGCACTTTACTTACAATTTTTGCACTATCGAAAACATGGGCATTATCATACACATGGGCATTGGCAAAAACCTTTGCTGAATCGTAGACGCGAGCATTACCATATACAAAACCACCAACACCCGCATTGCCATAAACCTGCGCATTTTCGTAAACACGACCAGGGCTCACAACAATGGCCTGATCACCAACCCAGCAATTACCATCATGGGAAAGATTTTCTTCAGATTCAATATAGCCACCAAGTTGACCAGCTTTAACATCACCAAAATCTCTTAACGCCTTAATGCGATAAAGTTTTTTACCTTCGCGAAGAATTGTTTGATTGGT
>NZ_JBHIRJ010000166.1:0-551 GCF_042197045.1 Bartonella sp. AA74HLJMH | reverse complement strand
ATGCGAGTTGTCCTCTATGACACATGCATACATTGGCTTCAAAACAGGTGATTGCAACGCGCTTTTTGTTTAAAAAAATTTGATATAATTTGTTTATTGCACAAGAATTATTCTTGAGAGTTGTATTTCGATAATTTTTAAAAAGGCGGTCATAATCTTTTTGTGTTTTCAAATTTCTTCGTTTTTCAGAGGCAATTCCAAGTTCAGGCATATGCATATATTCAATATCAATGTTGCTTACAGCTTGCTCTAATTGTCTTTTTGAAAATCCGTGTTTTCTACTTATTGGATTTTTACGAACATCACATAAAGTTTTGATATTGTTTTCTATGAGACAACTAAGATAATTCTCAAGGGACCTACCTTCATAGCCAATGGTAAAAAAACAAAATTCCTCATCTTTAGCAGGCTGTATGATAATATGTTCGATGTTACACACGTTTAATTTCCTTATGTGAAAGGGTGGGGGTGCTCGTAGATATGCGGGGAACAAAACACCCCCATAAGGTTAAGCAGCTTTTGTTGAGAGTTGTTTTATCTCTCGTTCTATC
>NZ_JBHIRJ010000165.1:0-552 GCF_042197045.1 Bartonella sp. AA74HLJMH | reverse complement strand
TAACGCACCCAAATACTTGCCTTTTGCTCCCCTTGCGTTTGTTTCACATCAACAGCCCCACCAAACCGCACCAACAATGCCGCCCGCGCCCCCTCCGGCAATAACGAAATGTGATACTCCCAAACCGGCTTGGTTTTTCCTCCCACTTTCCTCGAAAGTTCAGAGTTTTTTCTCCAATATGCCCGTCCGTGGTTTTCAAGACTTTTATATGTTTTCGGCAACCCTGGCAAAGCTGCCTCAGCCAATTCGGCAATACGAAACCATTCCTTCATGGCTGCCCCCTTTTAATGCGAACCGGCGTTGCGCGCATGGCTTTCAATTGCGCTGCAATCTCCCGCTGTTCCTGCTGAAGCCGCGCAATCTCTGCTAAACGTGCCTCATCCCCTTGCAACAGCAACAATCCATCTTCACTCACCACCTCATCCCAAAGCCAAAATGCCTCTGTCGCCCGCACAAATGCCTTAAACCGTGGCAAGGAAATATCCACCTGCTTACTTTCCGCAACATAAGCATCCAAACTCGCCTTACTTAAACACCCAATCCCTAAATAAT
>NZ_JBHIRJ010000164.1:0-555 GCF_042197045.1 Bartonella sp. AA74HLJMH | reverse complement strand
TTGTTTCTAAATTTTCAAAATCAATTTCTCTTTTTGATAAAATAATATTTTTATTTTTTTTGTTATTGTTATTGTTAATGTTATTGTACCCTCTTGAAGAATCTTCAAGACATCTTGAAGAATCTTGAAGACTTCTTAAAGAATCTTGAAGCTCTCTTGAAGATTCTTCATGGTTTTTATGTTTTCTAGTATTGGCGGCTTTTGCTGCTCTTTCTGCAAACTTATTTAAAGTTTCGTCTGAATTTTTTAATTCTTCTTCAACATCTGAACACCACAAATGACCATCTTCTGAAAGAATAATGTGTCCAGATCTAAATAAGTAATCTAATGCCTTCTGAAATCTTTTTACTGAACAACACGTAAAATGAGATAATATTTGCGCATCATTTACAAGAGGCTCTCTAGTGCGCAACATTTGCAATCGCAATCGCATATAAACATTGCCTTCAATTGCGGGTAAACAAGCAAGATCAAGAAGCCACTTGTCTGCAAAAAGCCTCGTCCATGGTAATTTACTGGACATACCCCAATTCCCTTTCTTTAACTAAATATAAA
>NZ_JBHIRJ010000163.1:0-555 GCF_042197045.1 Bartonella sp. AA74HLJMH | reverse complement strand
GCCAAACAGACAGCTGGTTATGCTAACCATGAGGCGGCACAAGCGCGCAGTGAGGTAGAAAAGGCAAAAAGTACAGCGAATGCAGCGTGGAATAAAGCCCACAAAGCGAATGAAACAGCAGATAGTGCTAAGCTTACAGCAAGTTTAGCAGAAACGGCAGGCGAAGAAGCCAAGAAAATAGCGGAGAAAGCCAATAACTACGCGTATGAAGCAAAAGATGAAGCCGAAAAAGCCAAGGAAATAGCCAATAGTGCAAAATATGCAGCAGGAGAGGCGAAAAAGGCAGCTGAAACAGCGGGTAAGAAAGCCGCGTCTTTAGAAGCAGCCGCAGAAGAAGCACAAAAAATAGCACAGGAAGCCAAACAGACAGCAGGTTATGCCAACCATGATGCTGGGCAAGCTCGTAGTGAGGCGGAAAAGGCAAAAAGCACAGCAAATGAAGCGTGGAGTAAAGCTTACGACGCGAATGAAGCAGCCAATAACGCTAAGACTATAGCAAGATTAGCAGAAATGGCAGGTGAAGAAGCCAAGAAAATAGCAGAGAAAGCCGATGAC
>NZ_JBHIRJ010000162.1:0-557 GCF_042197045.1 Bartonella sp. AA74HLJMH | reverse complement strand
GCAGCAGCTCGTGCTTCCTCCTCACAAGTGTAACAAGTCCGTAAACGCCGCACGGGACCGCTAAACCCTGTCTGATGCTTGACTTGGCATTGCTGCCCTTTTGAGCGATCAAAATAAGCAGCTTCAATAGTGCCATATTGCGTGCGTGGCTCTAACGTGAATTCCCAGTTGGAACAGTCGTGCTTATGGATGTCGAGTGCTGGTAAATTGTCCCCGCTTAAAAATAAAAACTTATTGTCCTTGATCAAAAAACGCGCCCGCATGCGGTCGGCAAGGCGGGTTAAAAAATCAACAGCCGATTGATCTGTACGAATCACATAAGGCAAAGGTTTTTTAGTGAACTGAGGACTGACCTTTGCTTGATAGCCATGGCGTTTGGCAAGTGTCTCGACAATCTCACCAACAGTTTTGTGGTCAAAATGTTCACTCACCTGTTCTTTGAGCTCTTTACGCATCGAGGCGCTTTTGCCACAAAGGCGTAAAATCTCTCCATCACTGCCCCCACAACTTACAACTGATTCGACAACAAAACACCCCATAAATGCACTGATGCTGTT
>NZ_JBHIRJ010000161.1:0-559 GCF_042197045.1 Bartonella sp. AA74HLJMH | reverse complement strand
CAAGGTCAAATAGATCAAAAAGACACCATCATTGAAGATTTAACACCAAAAGCCATGGCTCTTGAAAGCTTACAGCGCCATGATGGACTCTTTGGTCTTACAGAAGCCGCTAAAATACTTGAGATGCAACCAAAACAATTCATTCAATTCTTACAGAAAAAAGGTTGGGTTTACAGACGAGCAGTAGGTGGAAATTTGCTTCCTTATCAAGACAAAATCCAAAAGAAACTTATGGATTGTCCAACTATCACACTTCAAACCGCAAATGGAATAGAAAAGGTCATTCCTTGCGCAAAAATCACAGCAAAAGGAATTGGTGTGCTGTCACAAGAGCTTAAAAGACAAAGCATGCATTAAAAGCAACAATTATGGAAAAGAAATACGAACGACTAATCTTATAGTCTCTCTATAAACCGTTTCTAACCACACAAACAACTTTCAACACATGCGTGATTCACGCCACGGGTGAATTGCGCTCCAATGGAGGAAATCAAGATGAGTGAACTAAGTACCACACAAACGGAATTAGTGGAAAAAACGAACGATTGTGAAATCAAAC
>NZ_JBHIRJ010000160.1:0-561 GCF_042197045.1 Bartonella sp. AA74HLJMH | reverse complement strand
AGGCTATAACAAATAGTCAAAAAACTGGACCTAAAACTATAGATTTTTCTAGTTTTTTTCTCAAAGAACCAGAATCGCTCTATAAGAGTGATAAGCTTTCAAGGAAATCATATCAAGAGGTATTAGAGGACGAAAACAAAGTTTCTGGGCCTTTTGATCAAATGGGCAAAGCTATTTCTGGGCGTTTACAATTTGCATCGATACTAGATAAAGCTGTAAGTTTAGAAACTTTTGAAAACGTAGAAAATCGTTTTCAATACCTCAGAGATCTATTAGATGAAGTTCAAAAAAAAGAAAACCTGAAAGATACTGCAGATCTTCAAGCACATATCGATGGTTCGTTAGCCATGATCCAAAATGAATTTATAAAGATGGAAATGGTAGCGCATTTACATGACGCTGAGCAATCACTTATCAAAAGGAAAAGACGCGAACTTGATATGAAAATTTTTGATCATGAAAAAAAAGGGATGCCTATCATACGATGAAAACAAAAACCAATGTAGAAGGTTCAGTACTCTCTGAACAATTAAGAGAAGCACAAAGATTTTATCAAAGCCA
>NZ_JBHIRJ010000159.1:0-561 GCF_042197045.1 Bartonella sp. AA74HLJMH | reverse complement strand
CGTGGTTTCTGGAGAGCGTGTAGAAATGGAAGTAGGGGGTGATTTTGCCATTACCAGCCGCAGTGATACGGGACAAAGTTCCAGCAAGCAAAACTCTGTTTCCATTGGTTATAATAGCCGAGAAAAGGATGGTACAGCCACAACCAATATTTCCTTGAACAAGGATAAATCCTCTAGTGATTATCATAGTGTTGTGGAGCAATCAGGCATCAAAGCGGGTGATGGTGGTTTTAAGATCAACGTTAAAGATAAAACAACGCTGACCGGAGGACTTATTTCCAGCACTGCGCCGGCAGAAAAAAACAGCCTGACCACAGGAAGCATTAGTACCAGTGATATCAGCAACAGTGCGCATGCTCAAGCCAGCAGTCAAGGTTTAAGCATTTCAGCGGGTGGTCCGATGTATCAGGGCAAATATGGTGTCGGGAAAAACATTGCTAAAAATGTCTTAGATCATTCAAAAGCTAAAGATTCAGAGGAAGGATATACCAAATCTGCTATCAGCAATGGCACCATTGTCATTACTGATGAAGCAGGGCAGAAGGCATTGACAGGGCAAGA
>NZ_JBHIRJ010000158.1:0-563 GCF_042197045.1 Bartonella sp. AA74HLJMH | reverse complement strand
GGCGTGATTGATGTGAAAGTGATGCGGCGCACCACCACGGTGAAGATCTGGACGCAAGTGGACCCACAAGCGCAAGTTTTTACCCCCGATGAAACACGGCAAATTACCGGAATTGACTTTCATCTTTGCAAAATCGGCAATCAGAACCATGATTTGGTGATTGATTTGGTCACTACAGAAAACGGTTATCCGACCGCCGATATTCAAGCGCAAAGCTTTTATTCTATGAAGGGCGCAAAGGCAGGATGGGCAGAAGCACGCTATGATGTACCACTCCTTGTGATGGATGACCGTTTAACGGCTTTTGTCATTAAAACCGATGATGCTGATCATTCTGTCTCTTTAGCAAAGCTTGGGGATTTTGATGCAGAACACCAGAGATACGTCTCGAGCCACCCTTACGTGACCGGACCACGCTTTTCTTCTGTCAATGCTAGGAGCTGGACCGCTCATCAAGATGAGGCTTTAGCCTTTCGGGTGTTGGCGGCACGCTACACACAAACAGAAAAAACCATTGATCTTGGCACTTTTGATCTTGTGGACTGCTCTGATTTACAAATCCG
>NZ_JBHIRJ010000157.1:0-576 GCF_042197045.1 Bartonella sp. AA74HLJMH | reverse complement strand
GATACAATTAATTTTCTGAACGAGCGGCAGGTTATCTTGATACAGAACTTTGAAATGGGCACTTTTTTCTTCAATTAAGCTAACGAGTTCTTGTGCGAGTTCTATAGCGCCTTTACCACCTTTTTCCCAATGTTTGCAGAGAACGGCTTTGCATCCAGTTGTTGAAACTATTTTTTGTAATGTACTTATTTCAGCGTCGCTGTCGGTATCAAAATGATTGATGGCAACAATACAAGGTATACCGTAGTGTTCCATATTTTTTATATGCCGTAAAAGATTGGCTGCTCCCTTTTGTAAAGCTGCGATATTTTCTACTGTCAAATCATTTTTAGCCACTCCACCATTCATTTTTAATGCACGAATTGTTGCGACAATCACTGTAGCATTCGGTAGAATATTCGCTTGTCGACATTTGATGTTGAAAAATTTCTCTGCTCCAAGGTCGGCTCCGAATCCAGCTTCTGTGACAACATAATCCGCAAGTTTTAAAGCGGTTTTTGTTGCTATAACTGAATTACAGCCATGCGCAATGTTAGCAAAAGCTCCTCCATGGACAAGAACAGGGTTATTTTCAAT
>NZ_JBHIRJ010000156.1:0-577 GCF_042197045.1 Bartonella sp. AA74HLJMH | reverse complement strand
CAATTGCAAAGGGTAAACCACTTTCATGCTTCATATTAAAACCTCAATAAAATCTTGAATTGTTCGCGAACATCGGCACGCAAAGGAATATTGATAGGCGTTTTGAGTATCTCTACACCGCCATTTAGCTCATCAGCCCCTAACCAAAGTTTGCCAAGAGGGGTTTGTTGTGCAAGACAGCCATGAACGAGAAGGGAAACAGCGGCGGCTTGTTTGTCCTCAACATCTTCAAAATCTGTGCGGGCTGCAAGAAACAACAGAGTGCCTGTTGTAGAAGGGTTAAATCTGTTGCCACAATGGTTGTAAACACCCTCTAAAACCTGCTCTACAGGCTGGACAATGTTGCATCGGCGATACCCAATCAGAGTATTGTTTTCGTCTCTTAAAGCCAAATAAAGGGGACGATTTTGGAACCACTCTGCCATGAGTATATCGCGTTCATGTTTTTTGACCGAACACCACGGAAAATTTGCCAAATCCCAAGGATAATCAATTTGGTTCCAGCTTAACTCTTCATCCCCATCATCTATCCAATTACCAATAAGCCTGCCTTCTTCTCTTGTGAGCGTGTGATTGA
>NZ_JBHIRJ010000155.1:0-582 GCF_042197045.1 Bartonella sp. AA74HLJMH | reverse complement strand
TGTATGGCTCAATATATGAGAGACAATAAACTTGAAGCCTGCCCGCATGGTTTTCGCTCTAGTTTACGCGATTGGCTTGCTGAAACAACCGATGCCCCCTATGAGGTCGCTGAAACCATTCTAAGTCATACGGTCGGAGGGCAAGTAGAGCGCTCCTATCGTCGTACTGACTATCTAGAACAGCGCTGTGTCTATATGGATAAATGGGCGGCTTATGTCACAGGTCAAACCTAAAATATGGGGTGAATAACCCCATTATCTGTGGATAACTTTAGCTCTCTTGTCTCTCATTCCTTCTCAATAAGATTCATAAATTATCACATCAGAAATTATATGATAAAATATTGTTTTCTATAAATAAAATACCTTCAAAAATAAACCAAAATGTGCTTAATAAATAGGCATGATTTGGTTCTATTTTTTATTATGAAAGAATTTTAGAATGACAGAAAATGATATTCTTTTAACTGACCGTGAAAGTGCAAAATTGCTTCATATGAGTGTTTCAACATTCCGCCGTCATGTTACCAATGGCTCTCTCCCAAAACCTTTAAAATTTGGTTTTTTATCCCGTTGGTTACA
>NZ_JBHIRJ010000154.1:0-590 GCF_042197045.1 Bartonella sp. AA74HLJMH | reverse complement strand
AAAGCCCCGACCAACAAGGTCATGGGGCGTAAGAGTCGGAGTGAACTTGCCCCAAGACCCGCGGTTAGCAAGCCCAGCGAGCGCCCTGCGGCTGCTAAGCCCCGCCAGCTTGCAGCAACACCACGACTGAGTACTCTAAGCTTAATAAAAGACGTGATCAATTGAAGAAGCCCAAGGCGTGTCCCGGCAAGAGTAAAGCGCAAAACCCGTAGAGCAATATTAAAAGCCATAAGGGCAGCAATGGTTTTGATGATGGCGCTTGTTAAAGTGGGATGGGCATTCGCCCACGCCATAAGCCCATTGGTAAAATTGCCAACACTTTCCATCAAACTGTTGAGAGGAGGCAGAAGCACTTCACCAATGGTGATGCCCAGAGCTACAATACGGTTTTGCAAGAGTTCAAATTGCCGCATGGCACCGGTTGCTTGTTTGTCGGCTTCTTGCTCTACAGAGCCTTTAAAGACTTGTGGATCTTTCACATAATCTAAAGCTTGCCCTAACAATTCAGGATTGCCCACCAATTTGGCAAAATCACCAGTAAAATCGCGCCCCGCAATGGCAATCAGCGAGCGCATCCCCTGTTCGGATTT
>NZ_JBHIRJ010000153.1:0-601 GCF_042197045.1 Bartonella sp. AA74HLJMH | reverse complement strand
AAAGCTAAAACAGCCCAATGATAGGAACCGTGTGCCCATTAATAAAACAATCCCTGCCGAAATCAAGCGAGGAGACAACGGAATCTCATAAACTGATTTATGAAGTTAATAATGTAATGGTCAGTCTTTCTAAATATGTGAAAATTAAAAGGTGTGAAATATGCAAAAGCTGATTATTATCATAGCGATTAGTGCTTTTCTTGGAACAACAAACTTAGCAAGAAGTAACACTCTTACTAAGCAAGGAGGAGGTCATAGCCGTTTTGCAGTTCCTACTATAGGGTCAGGAAATCTCGATTCAAGCAACAATTATAAACCAAAACCACCAAAAGGCTATGAGCCACCACGTAAACTTCCACCCGATATTAAAATTGACCTTTCTAATTTTGGAACGATGAGAAATCGCGTACCGTCCAAACCTAGTGGCTCTAAGCCATCTAACACACCTCCAATATCTCCCACAGCTCAGGTACCTAAATCAACTTTCGTATCTGCTCCATCAGCAAAATATCTGGAGCTTACTAATCTATTAAAAAAAGGGGAAATTATTGAGCTCTTAAAAAAACAGCTTGAGTTGAAAAAAGAACAACTTTCGCAAACA
>NZ_JBHIRJ010000152.1:338-609 GCF_042197045.1 Bartonella sp. AA74HLJMH | reverse complement strand
CGCGATGATATTTCCTCCACCCGTTTTCTCATAAAGATTGATCATCTCAGAAAGGCAGCCCTTTTTAGATTGTATAAGCATATCCGGTAATAACAAAGCAAAAGGCTCCCTGCCAACTAATTCACGCGCACACCAAAGAGCATGTCCTAACCCCAAAGGCTGCTGTTGCCTCGTAAAAGAAGTTGACCCTGGTAGAGGCTGTAAACCATGTAAATGTTCAAGTTCTTCTCTTTTACCACGTTCGGCAAGAGTCGTATATAACTCAACTTGC
>NZ_JBHIRJ010000152.1:0-292 GCF_042197045.1 Bartonella sp. AA74HLJMH | reverse complement strand
GATAAAATGTTCAATACCAGCTTCACGTGCCTCATCTACAACATATTGGATAACGGGCTTATCAACAACAGTCAGCATTTCTTTAGGAATTGTTTTTGTTGCGGGAAGAAAACGTGTCCCAAGACCCGCCACAGGAAATACTGCCTTCCGGATTTTACGCACTCTTACCCTCCTGCTTCTTATGAATCTTATAAATTTCTGATTTTACTTAACATATGTTTTTACTAAATGGTAAAAAAGATATCTTATTGTTTTAATTGCTATTATAATGGACAAGAAAGAGATACAAGAA
>NZ_JBHIRJ010000151.1:0-615 GCF_042197045.1 Bartonella sp. AA74HLJMH | reverse complement strand
AGGCTATAACAAATAGTCAAAAAACTGGACCTAAAACTATAGATTTTTCTAGTTTTTTTCTCAAAGAACCAGAATCGTTCTATAAGAGTGATAAGCTTTCAAGAGAATCATATCAAGAGGTATTAGAGGACGAAAACAAAATTTCTGAGCCTTTTGATCGAATGGGCACGTTGCTTTTTGAGCGTTTAGAATTTTTCTCAATACTAAATAAAGCTATAACTTTAAAAAGTTTTGAAAACGTAGAAAATCGTTTTCAATACCTCAAAAGTCTATTTAATGAACTTCAAACAAAAGAAAACCTGAAAGATATTGCAGATCTTCAAGCACATATCGATGGTTCGTTAGCCATGATCCAAAATGAATCTATAAAGGTACAAATGGTAGCACATTTACGTAAGGCTGAGAAATCACTTATCAAAAGGAAAAGACGCGAAATTGATATGAAAATTTTTAACCATGAAGCAAAAGAGATGCCTATCATACGATGAAAACAAAAGCCGATGTAGAAGATTCAGTACTATCTGAACAATTCAGAGAGGCACAAAGATTTTATCAAAGCCAAGATATCGTGCTGAAAACACTTAGGTAATGTATAAATGAAAATGAGGCGTTTAG
>NZ_JBHIRJ010000150.1:0-620 GCF_042197045.1 Bartonella sp. AA74HLJMH | reverse complement strand
TGTGTTAAAAGTTGGTTTGGTTGTTAGAGTTTGGATTTTATAGGCTGCATTATGTCTTCAGAAATTATGGTATCTACATAAGGCTCGTCTTTATACCCAGAGATAGTGATACAAAGTTCACCTAGATTGTGAGTATTTCTCACAACTAACTGTGCACACAAGGTAGGTTTAATTCCATATTTATACATGATTTATTTTTTCTCGTTTGTTGTGATACGGCTTTCTCCGCAGATCTCTGAATCTCCGTAAATTTTTGCGTCGCCATAAACTCTTGCATTGGGATAAACAATTGCATTTCCGTAAATCTGTGCGTTTTCAAAAATGCGACCACCACCATATACTCGGGCGTTATTATAAATTTTTGCATTGTCATAAATTTTTGAACCCCAAGTAACACAAGCATTATCATAGACCCAGCAATTGCCATCATGAGAGAGATTGCTTTCATTGTCTATAAAGCCCCCAAGGTCCCCAGCCTTAACATCATCAAAATCTCTTAAAGCACGAATGCGGTACAATGTATGGCAACTTACAATATCGGTGGTTTCATTAGTCAATTCGTATTTTTTCACCATGCTTTTTCTCCAGTGGACATGACGTTATCGCCATCAATATCCGCA
>NZ_JBHIRJ010000149.1:0-620 GCF_042197045.1 Bartonella sp. AA74HLJMH | reverse complement strand
GCAAGATTTTTCTTGGAAGCGAATTGGGCAAAATCTTTCCTAGCAATGAACTTGATCACAGCCTTGTTGCCAAGATTTATAGCTCCCTTGGCTGCTCCAGCTCCTCCAGCAAAGTTTTCTAATACTCCGGCTGATAATCTTCCACTTTCAAAACCAGCATTAAAAGCTCCGTCAACTCCCGCTTTTTCAATATTCTCTTTTACGTAATCTATATCCCCTATAAAGGAATCCTCAACACCTCCCCAGAATTGACCAGCACCTTCCCAGACATCATCAATCACATGTCCACTCACGACCCAAGACGCTCCTGTTCCAATGTCTTTAAAACTCTTTTCAACGCCCCCCCGTGGATTGCTAGCAAATATTATCATTTGTAACATCATGTTCTTCACAGCGCCATCAGCTAACTCGTATAGCTTGATTGGTATATCGGCAATGAGACCAGTCATAATTCCTGTCGAAAAAGTTCTATCTTGTTGTTCATCAATCTCGAACCATTTTTCGTTAACATCTCTTCGACACTGATCATCAGGGCACTCTTCTAACTCTTTCTTCATCTGAGCGCGTTGTGCACTACCCAAAAAGTTATTTGCAGCGGCATTACCTGCGGCATCAGCGCC
>NZ_JBHIRJ010000148.1:0-627 GCF_042197045.1 Bartonella sp. AA74HLJMH | reverse complement strand
ATCAATATCACGCGCCTGATTAAACTGAAGATGCTGATAAACAACCTGAATCTGCGGATCAAAAACAACACCTTTATACCCTGTTGCAAACGTTCTACCACTCGTTAAAGAACCGCTAAATTGTTTACCCTTTAACGCCACAACCTTGCCCCGTGCAAGGGTCAAAACATCTCCCTTAAAAAGACCATACGATACCACCCCATCCATATAAAAACCGGTATCATGCTGCAAATTTCCATAAGCAGTAACAGACCATTTATTAAATGCGCTTTTTTTGCTTTGTTCAACATCCTGAGGGTGTAGAGAAAGATTTCCATAGTTCCCCAAAACTCCAAAGAATGTACGACCATATAAACTCTCAATCTCGTTTAACAAAACACCTGCTTGAAATGCATTATAATCGAGCTCAGCACCATAACCATATTCAAAAGCAGATAAATTGGAAGCATAGTGATGGCTCCCCCCATAAGCACGCAGAAAAAAGGCTGTCTTTTTATCATCTTTCCAGGAGGAATGAAAAGCATTCCGCATTGTCTCTAACGTTTTATTTTGCGTGGTCATATCCACTAAACCAGCATGAAATAAGGCATTTGGCAAAAGAAGATAAGTTGGAACCTGTGGAACAAC
>NZ_JBHIRJ010000147.1:0-632 GCF_042197045.1 Bartonella sp. AA74HLJMH | reverse complement strand
ACGGGTGGTCAGCTTTTTGAAACGAATAATAAGGTTGTTACTTATTTAGGGGGCAATGCAGCTTTTAATAATGGTGCGTTTACAGGGCCGACCTATAGTTTATCGGAGATTGATAAAGATGGTAAGATAACAGCCAAACCTTTTACCAATGTTGGTTCAGCTTTTGAAGGACTTGATACAAATATCAAGAATGTCAATCAGAGGATTAAGGAAGTTTCTGAAGGGGTAGCACAGGATTCTTTGAATTGGAATAATGAAGCCAATGCATTTGTAGCTAAGCATGGAACGGAAGGAAACAATAGCAAATTGAAGTTTCTATTAGATGGAGAAATTTCTAAAGGTTCGACAGAAGCGATCACGGGCAATCAGCTTTATTCAATCAATCAAACAGTTGCGACCTATTTTGGTGGAGGTGCAGGTTATAATGAAAAGGGAGAATGGGTTGCACCCACCTTCAAACTTAAAACTGTCAATGATGATGGTAGCACTGGTGAGGAAAAGGTTTACAATAGTGTATCGGAAGCACTTGCAGGTGTTGCAAGTTCTATTACGAATGTTCACAATGATGTGACCAATGTAGTCAGTGATAGCCTTGCCAAGCAGGATGAAAAGACAAAAGTTATCACTATTGG
>NZ_JBHIRJ010000146.1:0-657 GCF_042197045.1 Bartonella sp. AA74HLJMH | reverse complement strand
TTGCAATAATAATAAAGAAAGGGAGGTGAAGTATGTCAACTAAGTTGCCATGGACGAGGCTTTTTGCAGACAAGTGGGCAATAGTTGTTGATTATTTGCCTGCTGTAGAGGGCAATATCTATATGCGATTACGGTTACGTATGTTGCGTACTGGTGAACCTCTTTTTTATAACATTAAAGTTTTATCTCATTACACTGGTTATTCAGTGAAGAAGTTCGAAACAGCGTTAAATGTCTTGCTTGAAGAAGGATACCTTGTTCGTTTAGCAGATGGTCGCTTGTGGAATTTAGATGTTGAAGAAGAGCTTACTAACTCTCATGAGAGTTTAGAAAAGGTATCAAAAACATCACGATCAAAGAGATTATCGGAGAGAGCAAAGAAAGCAGCGCAGGCAAGATGGGATAAACATACAACTTATACTTGTGATGCTTGTGATGATGCTCAAGTTACTGAAAATACTGATAAAAACGATGCTAAAGCAATGCTTAATGATGCTAAAACGATGCTTAATGATGCTAAGCATGCTAAGCATGATGCTAAAGCGATGCTTAATGATGCCTATATATATAACAATAACAATAACAATAACAAAAAAAATAAAAATATTATTTTATCAAAAAGAGAAATTGATTTTGAAAATTTAGAAACAAACGATT
>NZ_JBHIRJ010000145.1:0-658 GCF_042197045.1 Bartonella sp. AA74HLJMH | reverse complement strand
AATTATTGCGAATCAAGAGTTCTTTTCGGGGTGGTTTTTTAGCAAAACCAGAGGTCCAAAGGGTCTCTAATTCTAAAAAGTCAAAATCCTTAAAAATCTCTCGAACCGCATCACAATCATTCAGACTCAAGACAAATTTGCCTTGTATGCTTTTGAGAACTTTTGCCATACTCACAAAATCATCTTCAACAAAATTCCCAGAGCTGTAACACTTCTTCTTTACAAAATAAGGCGGGTCTAGGTAAAATAAACTGTCGGGTGCATCAAATAGCTCGATAACCCGTTCCCACGACAAATTTAAGATCGTCGTATCAAGAAGCTTCTGTCTAACACGTCTCATCCTTGATAATAGCTTTTCGGGATTAAATGCTATAGGCTTTTTCCTTCCAAAACTAAAAGAGACATAATCTTTTTTCCCATACATCACACAACGTTGGAGAAACAAAAAACGGGCGGCTCTTTCAACTTTGGAAAGGCTTTCTGGTTCAATCGCCGCAAGTTCAAAAAACAACTGTCTTGAACAAACAAACCATTCTAGTCGTTTGGCTAAATCATCAAAGTCATTTTGAACGCATTGAAACAGATTCGTGATCTCTCCATTCAAATCATTAATGACAGAATATTTTGCTGGTCTTTTATTTAGGAAAATAACACCAGA
>NZ_JBHIRJ010000144.1:0-661 GCF_042197045.1 Bartonella sp. AA74HLJMH | reverse complement strand
GCACGCGCCATGGCTTTTTCCGACTCTTGTCTTGCATTAACAACCTGCTCTAACGGCGCAAAGGTTTCATACGAATACAAAGACGCCGTCCCTAAAAGCTTCGGAACAACAACACTGTCTTGAGAAGTTCCTGCTATCATTTCTTCTCTCGTCGCGACAGGTATCAAATATTCATGTTCATGATCGGGTATCTTCATCTGCTTTCGTCCTCACATCATTCAGAGCACTTCGTCTAATGAACACTCTTTCAAATCTTCAAGCTCTTCGCTTAACGCCTCTAAGCGCTTCTCTAAATCTTTTAACGATCCATCAAGATCGGCTTTCAAAGCTGCTTTCAGTAAATCAAAAACGCCATTAAGCGGCGCATGTACAAAACCTCCCCCCGAATACAAAACGACCCGTACTTGAGACGGGTCGCTAATCTCTGATATCGCAAACGGTTTTAATGACATTTCAACTCCTCATGTCTTGATCCCATAAATTACACTCACATTAACGGGGCGCGTTTCAACACCACCAACCCTCTCTGCCATGAGATGATGTTCATGATGCTCTCTGTCATTCAGACCTGCCGTTATAGGCGTTGAATAATATAAAAAATTAGCAAAGGGGCTCCTGATAAACCAAGGTAAACGCGGCGGCTTGTCTTTTTCTGTAAACC
>NZ_JBHIRJ010000143.1:0-674 GCF_042197045.1 Bartonella sp. AA74HLJMH | reverse complement strand
TCTTTTGAAAGGCTTAAAGGATCATATGCTTTTCATAAAGCACATTTTAATCACTCACTAAAATCATAAGATTCGTCTGTTAAATAAACTGACATAACCGATAAAATAGACAAAAGCCCATTAAAAGAGATTTTTATAATCTATGGAATAATTTTATAGATCTTTTTTTATAGGTTGTTTCATTAAAATCTTGCACCAAAACCATGATCAGAACCCCACCACTTCAGTTTCTCAACTAGTGATCAAGGCTTTGGAGCGCGTCTTATTTTCTAAATTTCTGAAATCTTTTTGATATTTTTTAGGTGCTATTTCTTGTCTTTTTTTCCGATAAAATTGACTATTTTCTCTTTCCACGAGCGGGGTTGCTCCTTGCTGGTAACCTCTTGTTGATCATCAAGCTTTTTTGCCACCTGTTTAATCAAAGCGTAACTCACTTGCTTCACCTTTGCTACTTCTTTGGCTAAAGCTAATGCACGTTCAAGGTGGGTTTTGTTGATGCTCTCGTCAAAGCCTAGGTGATCACCTGCCGTAAAGCTTTTCTGATAAGATTGTAAGGTCTCAACATCACCCAATAAAGCAAGAGCGCCAAGATGAAGTAAAGCATAATCCGTATCATCTGCTTTAGACGTGGCGCCTTTTTCCCAAGGAGCAGTGCCATAATCAGAGCGAAGTCT
>NZ_JBHIRJ010000142.1:0-677 GCF_042197045.1 Bartonella sp. AA74HLJMH | reverse complement strand
TAACAATAACAAAAAAAATAAAAATATTATTTTATCAAAAAGAGAAATTGATTTTGAAAATTTAGAAACAAACGATTTGGTTGACGAGCCAATCGAGTGTGATGTTGAAAGCCAATCAGAACAAATCAAAACGATAGAAACCAAACAACCAATCATTCGCGAGCAAAATACCAACACTTCAAACAAAGCTAACAACCGATGGCAAATTGACGAAGCGATGATTGAGAAATTGCCTTCACGAAAAGTTAAAAAGGTTGGAAAACAACTTTCAGAAATCGTTGATAAGATAATGCCTGCTTATTTTCCAGAGAAAGCAAACTTTTTTGAAGGAACAAAGAAAATAAGGGAAAAACAAGAAGTTGAAAGAATACTAGAAGATTTCAAACCCGATTTTCAATACGCAACTGAACAAGGATTAACGCATGATGAAGCCTTATCAGAATTTGAAAAATTTGTACGCTTTTCAAAATCCAACCCATGTCGAAATGCAAATGAACGCGATTGGCAAAGCGCTTGGGATAATTGGATTACGCATCCAGAATATGGATTGGTAATTAAGAAACACAAAAAATCAGAAGTGAAAAAACTATATGAAAGCGCATGTTATAAACCACCGTCAAACAATTTCGCAAATAACCTTTCAGAAAGCTTCAATCAACTTGCAACAGCGATCTACG
>NZ_JBHIRJ010000141.1:0-678 GCF_042197045.1 Bartonella sp. AA74HLJMH | reverse complement strand
ATAACCGACACTAAGTGCGAAAGTGTTCTCTTATGACGATAAACATCTCGCTTTACTGGTATCGGTCCTCCGGTTTTAACCCGAATATAATGACGTGTCATCAAAATACCTCTCAGTGATTAGTCACAAATTCAACGACTATACTTGCTTGACCAGCTTGTACTGTTTTGTCCGCTTTAGCATAGAGAGTGACCTCTTCATCATAAGGGACAAATTCCTTCTGATTGGTGGGCTTAACCTCTTTTACTGCCTGTTGTTTGATTTCCGCTTCACCAAACTCAGTCCCTCCAGCAGTGCTGCCTATTTTGACCTTTGTGTCCGAAAATGCTGTCTTAACAAACACTTTAATTGAAGTAATCAAAGCACCACGAGGTAGCGTACCTATTCTCATAGCGTTTTCTTTATCTTCATAGCTAAAATTAAGCCGCAAAAAGCTTACCTGCTGGGTATGAAGATTTCTCCCTTGCAAGGGCTGTGGTAAATAATCTGCCATGTCTTATCCCCTCAATGATTTGTTACGAATTGCACAACCACAACACACTCACCAGCCGCAGTTGTTTTATCCCGTGTTGCATAAAGGGTCATCTCCTTATCATCTGCAACAAAAGACTTTTGATCTGTTGGCGTAAAATCTTGCGTGCCCTGGGCTTTGATGTCTTTTTCACTGAACTCATTGCC
>NZ_JBHIRJ010000140.1:0-680 GCF_042197045.1 Bartonella sp. AA74HLJMH | reverse complement strand
AGGATTCCAATATGCAGGCCGTCTTTTCCAAGAAACCGTCTTCTTCGAGTCCAATGGACTGCTTTACAGTCTCTTAGGCATCCTCATCTTGCTAGCAACAAGCTTCGTCGTAGCAATCGGTGGTGGTCTCGTGCTCCTAACAAAAATCGCTATTACACTTCTTGTAGGATGGGGACCATTCTTCATCATTGCTTTGCTCTGGCAACCAACTCATCGCCTTTTCGAGCAATGGATAATCCAAGTTGTGAATTATATAATCCTCTTTCTACTCTTAGCAACTGTATTTAATCTAATGATGAATATCTTTGCAAACTATTTGAGTGATATGAAACTCGATTACAACCAGAATGTAGCATACATGTTTGGAGGAGCTCTCATCTTGTCCATTATATCCATCATGCTGTTACTCAAACTATCAAGCATGGCCAATTCTCTCGCAAAAGGCATTACATTCGGACATCTATGGAGACATAAAAACTAGATGAGATAAAAAGCAATGGTTCCCGTAACAGAAGCCTCTAATATCCATATGACAAAATAACGAGGATATCCAATCCTAAAGTAAAAAATATTTGCACTGAAATTGAGCTATTTTCATAAATTAAAAAATGAAATTAAGAAAAGATAAATTATCGTAAACTATACACTTTACTTTAGTGTCAAAATTATAATAATGACAA
>NZ_JBHIRJ010000139.1:0-683 GCF_042197045.1 Bartonella sp. AA74HLJMH | reverse complement strand
TATTTACGAAGGCATGACAATCACTGAAAAGCAAGCAGAAGAACTTCTTTGCCAAGACTTAAGACAATTTGAAAATGCTGTTGAACGCGCTGTTACAGTTTCATTAACGGATGAACAATTCGCGGCGTTAGTGTCCTTTTGCTATAATGTAGGAACAGGAGCCTTTTGTAACTCGACACTGTTAAAAAAGCTCAATCAAGGTGAATATGAAGCTGTCCCTGCCGAGCTACAGAAATGGACCAAAGCAGGCGGTAAGCGTCTTGAAGGTCTCGCACACCGGCGTGCGGCAGAAACAGGCTTATGGGCAAAAGGGGCTTATGTTTCCTCCAATTATCAAACAGTAGAAACGCAAGCACCAACGGGGTTTTTCAAAGCCGAAGCCCTTGCACCGATTATTGGTTCTTTTTCTGGGCTTGGAGGCTTATTAGCAGGAAATGGACCAATCCAATGGGCTTTGGCCACCATTATGGTTTTAGCCGCATGTGCTGGTATTTTCTTTGTTGCTAAACGCTTTCAGGAGCATCGTCTATGATCTTATGGATGAAAAGAAATCTGATGGTGACAGGCGCGGCTTTAGCCGCTTTTTTTATGATTTTAGCAAGAGCTTTTAATTTTGGGAAAAAAGCAGAGCAACAAAAGCAAACAGAAAAAGCTTTAAAAGCAGCCACAACCCGTCTTGAGGT
>NZ_JBHIRJ010000138.1:0-707 GCF_042197045.1 Bartonella sp. AA74HLJMH | reverse complement strand
TTTTCTTCTGAAAAATTTAATCTCCTTAAAGAAAAGCCCAACATGGGTGTTCTCCATGAAACGAAGGTTAAACTTGGTCTTATGAGAGATGAAGCCGAGAAGATAGGAGATAATAGTAAAGTTCATACCTTAGTTGGCATTCAGAAAAAGTTATTAGAGCTTATGGATGATATATCGCCTAAATATAAGAAGGCACGATCATTGTATCATCAATATAGTTCACGTTTAGATGCCATGGATGAAGGTTCCAAAATCCTTAGCAAGTCGGTTAATAAGGATGAATTCAGTAAAATCTTTGATGAATTACCAAAGGCACAACAAGAATACTTTAAAAAGGGCTCAAGAGCAGAACTTTTACAAGGTATGGGTCAAACAAAAGATGAAGTATCCAAGGCAAAGGAGATTTTTGGTACGAATGATCTGTATAAACGATTTGCAAAGATTTATGGAGCCGATAAAGCTTCTGCGGTCAAGAAGGTTATCGAAAAAGAAGCCGATTATGCAGATTTTTATAATAGAATACCAGGTCGTGTAGCGGATGAAAAGATATCATTTAGGCATAACGTCAATATGCCAACGGGTAAACATGATGCAGCTGTACAATTAGCAAAAGCTGCTGGGAAGGCTGCTTGGATTCCTTTCAAAGAGGCGGCGTTTAGAGAGCGTCAACGGATTGAAAAGGATGTTGTCAAATTGTTAACAGGGGG
>NZ_JBHIRJ010000137.1:0-709 GCF_042197045.1 Bartonella sp. AA74HLJMH | reverse complement strand
GTTAAATTCGGTTGCACCGCTGCACTATCCCAAACCATTTTTAAAGGATCTAAACGCGTAATAACCGGTTCACCATCAAGACTGTTTTCATAATCAAGGCGGGTATCAGTCCACCCCATGCCGCAGATGACAGCGTCTTGGAAAGCATCACTATCTGCATATTCAGCATGTGCCATGTCGCGAAACCATTCCGCTGCTCCTGTAAGCAATTCACTTGGCAATGCCTTGCCTATTTGACGGGGAATGAATTGCACCTCTCGTTTATTGTTACGCTCTGAACCCACAACGGCATTAACCAATGGTGCAATACGGTTAAACGTCATAACGGGGCGGCGTTGCTCTTTTAACGCCGCTAAATCAGCCTCATTCCACTGATCACCATTGTAAAATCGAAAATCCTCTCTTGCATGTTCGCGCCATTTGTTCACATGCTCAACATCTTCTTTGTACCAGCTCACAAGCTTGCGAAATAAGCCTTCTGTCGACAAATCTGATGCGTTACTTTCTTTCTCTAAATGCTCTTCATCATACATCATTCTGCCATCCATGACGTGCTTTCATAAGTTTCTCTACCGCTATAAGCTGGTCTCTTCTGTTTCTGCACCGGCTGTTCATAACCCACACACATCAAGCCAAAGGCATCCGCACCATGACTGGACCAATCATGCTCTGCTCCCAAGCCAATATTGCGCTTCTCATCCCATTTCTC
>NZ_JBHIRJ010000136.1:0-710 GCF_042197045.1 Bartonella sp. AA74HLJMH | reverse complement strand
ATAACGCTAAGACTATAGCAAGATTAGCAGAAATGGCAGGTGAAGAAGCCAAGAAAATAGCAGAGAAAGCCGATGACCGAGCGTATGAAGCCAAGAATGAAGTAGAAAAAGCCAAGGAAATAGCGAGTAATGCAAAATATATAGCAGGAGAGGCGCAAAAGGCAGCTGAAACAGCGGGTAAGAAAGCCGCGTCTTTAGAAGAAGAAGCGGAAGAGGCACAAAAAATAGCCAAGGAAGCCAAGGAGTCTGCTGGTTATGCAAGACATGATGCGACGCAAGCGCGCAATCAGGCAGAAAATGCAGAGAAAATAGCCTCGTCTGCGAGGAGTAGGGTTATTGATATCAACCAAGTGGTTGAGAATTTTAAAGCCCCCGTAAGTTTAGCGCGGATGTACTCAGAAGAAGCCAAGAAAAAAGCCGAGTCGGCAGATTCACAAGCCTATCAAGCCAAGAGCGAAGCCGAAAAAGCCAAAGAAGTAGCCGATAGAGCGAAAAGGACAGCAGAAGAAGCCAAAACAACAGCCGATACGACGAAACAAGAGCTTGGAGGTATCAAGAGTTCCCTAGCAACGGCAACAACAGCCCATACAGTAGCTTCACAGGCAAAAGCGCTAGCGGAAGAGGTAAACAATTTACTGAAACAGTCCAATTTAACGGTTCTTTCAATTTCCACCCCGTTTCTTGTAGCGACAGGCAAAGCGCAATTAACC
>NZ_JBHIRJ010000135.1:0-711 GCF_042197045.1 Bartonella sp. AA74HLJMH | reverse complement strand
AACAAAGGAGCCTTCATCCGGTAACAACCAAAAATCAGCAGAAACATTGATCATCCGCTGTACCGCGCTTTTCACAAGGATGTGGTCATTGGTCATTTTAACATGGGGGGCATCAAGGGCGGCTTGCACCTTGGCAATTAAAGCTTCATCTGCCACCCCTGATGGGCTATCACTAAAAAGAGCCACATGAATAATCGGGCTTTTGCCCACACGATAAACAAAAGCATCTTTGACATGGATATCACTGGAGAGCGCAAAATATTGATAACGTGGCGCTGTGCCACCTGTGGAATGTCCTTGTCTATTCAAGCGAATGCGGCGGCGCAAACGCTCATCATCTTCATCCAAAAGGCGCGTGACCCCATGAAAATCCCCCAAATGATCTAAACTTGTTCCACGCGCAAATGTGAGTAAATTATCCCGCGCCACTTCATTAATTCGCTGGCGCAATAGCAACTCTTCATAAGCGGACGCTTGCAATTGAATGACCACGGGATCATAAGCCGTCTTTTCCACATTATAAGGAATATGATGCGCCGCAAAAAGCTCAGTCAAACGCGTGATCTTTTGCTCTAAAATTGCTTCAACAGAAAGCTCTTCAATAATTTGTGGGAGAGGAAAAGGTTCAAGCTCTGTCATCACCAACCTCTAAATTGATGCTCATTGGCTCTTGGTGTGACCAATCCCCCAAATGCCCATTGGGATAAAAAA
>NZ_JBHIRJ010000134.1:0-712 GCF_042197045.1 Bartonella sp. AA74HLJMH | reverse complement strand
CTTCACCGTATTCGTGCTTTAAGGGATTTTGATGATGTCAAAAAAGGAGATCTTGGTGGCTTTATTGAAAAGGAATATAACTTAGGTCATGATGGCAATTGCTGGGTCTATGATGATGCCAAGGTGCTTGAAAGCGCTACCATTTTTCATAATGCCAAGATATTTGATGGCGCCTGTATTAGTGGAAATGCTTCAGTTTATTCTGATGCACAAGTTTACAGTCGTGCTGTTGTTTTTGGTAATGCCGAAGTTTCTGGTAGTGCACATGTTTTTGGTGATGCTGTTGTTCGCGACAAATCTCATGTTTACGGTGATGCAGAAGTTTACAATAGCGCACTCATTTATGGTGATGCAAAAGTTTTTGAGAATGCACGAATAAAGAATAGTGCCAATGTTTACGACAATGCTCGTGTATATGGGAACGCAATAATTTGTGGTCCTGCTCTCATTTATAACAATGCTAAAGTTTATGGTGATGTCATTATATCATGCTCCAATTTCACGTATGAGGATGATATTAATTATGGAAATGTTGAGATTTTTGGAGATGCAAAAGTTTATGATAGTGCTCGCATTTATGACGCAGTCAAGATCTTTAGAAATGCCGAAATTCGTGGATTAGCTAATATTCGCGGAAACACGAGAATTCCTCAAGACATAAAAATTTAACAACCAACCAGCCTTTTAACACATGCGTGATTCATGCCACGGG
>NZ_JBHIRJ010000133.1:0-739 GCF_042197045.1 Bartonella sp. AA74HLJMH | reverse complement strand
CTAACCCAATATTAAGTCCTGAATACTCTAATTTTGAGCGTATAGGTAAATCATCAATAACCGTGGTCGTATCTTCTAACGCAAGTTCTTGAGAAGCAGCAACAATTTCAAGAGCATCGCTTACGTCTTGTTTTTTGTGCATATGGTGAATTATTTTATTAAAGTTATCATCATGAGCACGTAAAGCATTGAGAACTTGCCAGATGACATTATACTTTTGGTTGTTTTCTAAGGCTATTTCCGGCGGAATATCAGCGGGTATCCCAACGGGTAGAATGATATAGCCTCTTTTTTTACCCTCTGCTCGACGCATTACACGTCCGATCGCTTGAATAATCTCAATTTGACTTTTGCGCGGGTGTAAAAATAGAACAGCATCAAGAGCGGGTACATCAACACCTTCAGAAAGACAGCGTACATTGGTAAGTACACGACACGTATTTTCCCCCGCATCTTCCTTTAACCATTCAAGTTGTTTTGTACGCTCTTTAGCACTAAAGGTTCCATCAATATGGGCAAGGGTACAGTTAAGAGGAGGAGTATCTTTATAGTTCTTATGAAGAGCGCGCAAAGATTCTTGCACTTTTTCTTTTTTGAATCTCTTGCATATGCGTTTAGAAGTCTCAATATCTTTGCAAAAAGCTAAAGCTCTACGCATGGGCTTGGGGTCATCTTCAAGATCAAGTTTCAGATCCATTTTGGTAAGGGCTCTATAACAGCCATTAATCTTGGTCCTATC
>NZ_JBHIRJ010000132.1:0-744 GCF_042197045.1 Bartonella sp. AA74HLJMH | reverse complement strand
AATGGCGAAGAGCAAGTTTGAACGAACAAAACCGCATGTTAATATTGGTACGATTGGTCACGTTGATCATGGGAAGACCTCGTTGACAGCAGCGATTACGAAATATTTTGGTGAATTTAAAGCTTATGACCAAATTGACGCTGCGCCAGAGGAACGTGCACGTGGAATTACTATTTCTACAGCACACGTTGAGTATGAAACGGAAAATCGTCACTATGCGCACGTTGATTGTCCAGGACACGCTGATTATGTGAAAAACATGATCACAGGGGCAGCACAGATGGATGGTGCTATTTTGGTTGTTTCAGCAGCTGATGGTCCAATGCCTCAGACACGTGAGCATATTTTGCTTGCACGTCAGGTTGGTGTTCCAGCAATTGTTGTTTTTCTTAATAAAGTTGATCAGGTTGATGATGCAGAACTTTTGGAGCTTGTAGAGCTTGAGGTTCGGGAACTTTTATCCAAATATGATTTCCCAGGCGATGATATACCAATTGTTAAGGGTTCTGCGTTGGCAGCTCTTGAGGATAAGGATAAAAGCATTGGTGAAGATGCTGTTCGTCTTTTAATGAGTGAAGTTGATAATTATATTCCAACCCCTGAACGTCCTGTTGATCAACCATTTTTGATGCCGATAGAGGATGTGTTTTCGATTTCGGGTCGTGGAACCGTTGTTACGGGTCGTGTTGAGCGTGGTGTTATTAAAGTTGGAGAGGAAATCGAGATTATCGGTATTCGTCCAAC
>NZ_JBHIRJ010000131.1:0-749 GCF_042197045.1 Bartonella sp. AA74HLJMH | reverse complement strand
GCTAGACCAATAGCAGCAGCTTGTCTTGCTTCTTTCCGAACATCCTGAATAGCATAATTCAATGTCTCAAACTTCATATCCGTATAGGATTTCGACTCGTTAACACCATCATTGACAAGACCACTAACTTTCTCATCCGTATACTTATTGGCATCTTCAAGAACTATCTTCATCTGCTCTTCAGTATAATCATGTAACTGACCACCATTAACAGCTTGCTGAGAACCTGCTTCAATCTTGCCTGCCGCTACATTGTCTATCATAACAGGTTCGCTGTCATTGCCTCCTACTAACGTAATGCTATTGGTCTTTTTCCCATCACTATCTTTGTCATAGGAAACAACGCCATCTGTTACGGCTACTTCAATATCTTTCACATGTTGATCTATCGTATCTACTTTGTCTTCAACCTCTTTTACCCTCTCATTCGTGCTCCAAAGCTGACCACCATTAACAACTTCTTGCGAGCCTTCTTCTATCTTACCATCCAATACATTCGTAATCTTACTCGACTTACCATCATGCTTCGCATCATACGCGCCTTCTTCTTCATTCCAATTCAAACCATTGCTCGCCACATTCTTCTCAACATCATGAATACGCTCGTTGATACTCGTCATACCATCACTGACACCATCAAAAGCTCCTGCTACATCATGATAGATCTTCTTTTCTGACGAACTACCATCAGAATTGAATTGTGAAACCTTGAATTCCGGAGCCCTCCATTCGCCACCTTCATAGCTAGC
>NZ_JBHIRJ010000130.1:0-755 GCF_042197045.1 Bartonella sp. AA74HLJMH | reverse complement strand
GTTGCAACGGCGGTGGGGCATGCCCCATGGGGATTAGGGGTAGCAGAGTATTTTTACAATCTTTACGAATATGATGATGGTACAAGAGAATATGAAGAATTTGACGGTGGTCAGTATCATGAGATGCCTGAGAATGTTGATTACAGTACCAAGGCGCAAGTGAAAGCTTGGATATATGGGGGTGGTATTCCGAAAAGCGTTCTCAATTACGAACCTCTCATAGATGAGATCAATAAAGAGATCAAAAAATTATCAAAAACCGCAGGAAATAAATATGTTTACAGATAAGCAGCTAAGAGCCTTGTTTGGTATTATAATTTTTATATTTTTATGCTTTTTAGAAATTAAAAAAAATCCCTATTTTATCCAAGGTATTTTGATATTTGCATCTTTTGGTTTGATAATAATAACAAATATTTTTGTAATTTTATGCAATTCTCATATTCCTTTTGAGTTGCAGAACAATCCAAAATATAAAGATGATGATACAACAGGTTGGAAGATATTAACACGTGATTTACAACAGTATTTGCACAGACTCTTAAAGCTAATAAGTTTAGCACTTGTCGTTTTAATTTTTCCAAATAGTTATACTGTATTTTGGTATTTAGATATCGTTTTTTGGTACTTTTTTTTAGTTTATTCATTCTTTCTCATGTTGCATACACGCAGTTTAATAAACATGTCCATTTACGCACTACATTTTTATACTAAAAACCAAAAGTAAAATTTAAAATCACTTGGTATTCAATTAG
>NZ_JBHIRJ010000129.1:0-761 GCF_042197045.1 Bartonella sp. AA74HLJMH | reverse complement strand
ACTTGCGCTTGTGGGTCCACTTGCGTCCAGATCTTCACCGTGGTGGTGCGCCGCATCACTTTCACATCAATCACGCCTTGCCCTGTAAAAAGACCCGTAGCAATGGTTCCACCTTTTCCCCGTGCCACAACATTTTTTGTACCAGCGGTAATATTTTGTGGAATCGTGAAAGTGCCTTCAAGGGTGCCTTTGGTGTTAGCAACAAGCTTTGTTTTTGGTAAAACATTCACACCATCAAAGGTAAGACTTTCCAAGATTTCGCTACTGCCAAAACCTTCAATTTTAAAGTGAAGGGTAATTTGTCTTAAAAAGTCGATTTGTTCTTGGTGTGTGTTGATGAAATTATCGCTTACTTCTGTTCTACGTATGGTACTGCCGCGATGTTTTCCCATAATGATTTGATTGGTGATACCCGAGAGCCAATCGGTGCGCTGTTCATGCCAGAAGTCTGTTGCGGGTTCAAGGGTTACTGTACCAGGAAGGGGTGCAAAATTTTGATAGGGGTTGATTTTTTCGCAAGCAGTTGTCAACTCTTGCGCAATGATCACTTCATTTGTCCAGTCAAGGGTGACAGGCGCTGTAAGATTAGCGGTGTAAAAGGTTGGATCAATGGCGAGCTGTAAAATGCCGTTGCCTACAGCCCCCGTTTGTTGAAAGCCTTCATCTCTGTAACTATCATCAAGAAAGGGATCAGCAAACATGCCCTTTTTGGCAACGGGTTCTTTAGAGTCAACATTGCTTTTAATGCGCTCTAATTGCAT
>NZ_JBHIRJ010000128.1:0-765 GCF_042197045.1 Bartonella sp. AA74HLJMH | reverse complement strand
GACATATTGCATTCAACAGCTTGCACATCATAACCATAGGTCCCACGGCGAAAATCAGAGCGCAAACTTTTGGAAAGATCTGTGATTGCTTCAATAGCTTCAAGGCTTTTGCGTTCAGGCAACTGATCAAAATCAAGTTGAAAGGAGTTCCACCATGCTCGCCCCGTCCAGGCGGGTTGAAAGCGTGCCGAAATCTCTAGCCATTCAAGCCCCATCTCTATTGCCGCAAGAGAGCCGCGAATATTTTGCCATGCAAGACCCTGATCAATTAAATCATAAAGGTTAGAGAAATAAGGGGTTAATTCTTGTAAGCCATATTCGTCTATTAAAAAGGGCAACCAAGAAGGCGGACGCGTGATAAATTTCGCGCGGGGTATTTCTTCGAGTGCAGTTTTAACGTGAGGGTCAAAAGCCATCGCTTCTGCAAAACAGCGTTCAAACAAGCTAGAATTCGGTGGCAAAAGTGAGGAAAGCATCAATAAGCACGCCCCCGTTCAGACAAAACAATATCCCCTAGTGCGACCGCTTCATCCGGTGCGACCAAAATATCTTCACAAGGTTGCGTTATGTTTACATGGTGAACGCCTTCAACCATCAAGCGGCTTAGTATCCAACTTAAAGACAAATCACGCCCAAGCCTCCATGCACGCGCCCATTCCGCTCTTAAATTCTGCTCCGCTCTTTCCAAAACAAAGGAGCCTTCATCCGGTAACAACCAAAAATCAGCAGAAACATTGATCATCCGCTGTACCGCGCTTTTCACAA
>NZ_JBHIRJ010000127.1:0-785 GCF_042197045.1 Bartonella sp. AA74HLJMH | reverse complement strand
GCTTCTAAACAAGTCTTATCATTTAAAGAGCCATTATCGTTATCATTGAATGAAACATTTTGATTGTTGGTATCGACAATATTATTTTTATTCTCTCTCATTTATTTATACCTTTCAGTATCAAAAAATCATTGAAATCTAGACCGTATGGGGCTTGCATGATAAAGACCTCAAAGCCTTGTCTATAGGCACGCGCAGCGAGGTTAAAACCTGCTTTACGACCCGCATCATCGCCATCCATTGCAATGGTGAGACGGGCTTTTGTTTTGGGTAAATTCACATGCATCATGCCACTGGTTGAAAGAGACGCCCATAAATTCACAGGCTCAGATAACAACCCAGACAGTAGAGCTAGACCGGTTTCAATGCCCTCAGAAATGACCAGATGTTTTGGATTGGCTTGACTTAAATGCACCGCGCCACCCGTGACAGATCCCAACATGGCTTTTGCTGGTTTTTGGTCTGTTTTGCAGCCATTGTCTTTTAAAAAGGTTCTATGAATAGCAAAGGATCCAGCCCCCTTAACAAGAGCAATCAACGCGGGCAGTGTACCCCCAGAGGGGTGTGGACATTTGTCGTAAAAGCGTAAATCAGGAGGCAAATCACATGTAATACCCCGCATACGTAAATAGGTTTCTGCTAAAGTGTTTTTAATTGGTTGGCTTTGTTGCCAAATTGCTTTTGCTCTCTCTGCTTTCCTTTTTGCTTGTTTGAGATCAGCACAAAACTGTTTGGAGAAAGAGAGCGTCTGATCATAAGCTTTATCAAAAAAGGCTTGTTTTCCA
>NZ_JBHIRJ010000126.1:0-786 GCF_042197045.1 Bartonella sp. AA74HLJMH | reverse complement strand
GTCTCTTAAAAATGGCGACATTAGTAGAACGTCAACGGATGCTGTAGCGGGTAACCAGCTATATGCACTAGGGAGCGGTGTTGCGAAGTCTTTAGGTGGTAAAGCTAAGTATGAGAATGGCACATGGACAGCTCCGACTTACGAGATCTCTCATGTTTCTGCAGATGGTGATGTGGGAAAGACGAGCTTCAATGATGTTGGTAGTGCCTTTGCGGGTCTTGATACGAGTGTCAAGAATGTGAACACTCATCTGTCTAATGAGGTCAAAAAGTTTGATGAAAAACTAAGTAATATTACTCAAGCGGTTAATGGTGATGCTTTATTATGGAGCGATGCTGCACATGCCTTTGTAGCGACGCATGGAGAGAAAGATAGCAAAAGCAATAGCAAGCTTACATCTCTTTTAGATGGCGTCATTAAGGATGGTTCCACGGATGCTGTAACGGGTAATCAGCTTCATGCTCTAGGTGATAAAGTTGCACAATCTTTAGGTGGAGGAGCTAAGTATGAGGATGGCAAATGGAGCAAACCTAAGTTCACGGTTAAAACAGTAAAATCTGATGGAACTGAGAGTGAGGAGAGCTATACAGATGTGGCTTCAGCGTTTGCCGGTGTAGGAACTTCTTTCACGGATTTACATAAAGAGATTACCAATGAAATTACCACTGCTCAGGCTGACGCCTTGTTGTGGGATAAGGCTAAAGGTTCTTTTGTAGCGACGCATGGGGACAGTAAAGAGAGCAGCAAGATAACGTCTCTTAAAAATGGCGACATTAGTAGAACGTC
>NZ_JBHIRJ010000125.1:0-788 GCF_042197045.1 Bartonella sp. AA74HLJMH | reverse complement strand
AGATAGGGGTGGAAGATATGATACTTAAAAAGAAGTATGAATTTACTGATGAAATAATCAAATTTTGTGGCAAAACTCTTCACCGTATTCGTGCATTAAAAGACTTTGGAGATGTCGAGCAATGGGATCTAGGTGGTTTTATAGAGCATGAGGGCAACTTATCTCATGAGGGTAATTGTTGGATTTACGATGAGGCACGTGTTTATAGCAATGCACGAGTTTACGGCAATGCCAAGGTTTATGGTAAGGCATGTGTTAATGAAAATGCATGTGTTGGTAACAATGCTCAGGTTTACGATAATGCACACGTTTACGGTGATGCAGAAATTTATGATCATGCGCATGTTTACGGCAGAGCTAAGGTTTATGGAAATGCTCATGTTTTTGATCAGGCGCATGTATATGGTACAGCAGCAATTCATGAATTTGCCAATGCATTTGGTAATGCACGTATTTCTCAAGATATTATTGGTAGTATTGCTTCGGTTGATGGTAGCGAAAAAAAATACGAACTTACTGATGAAACAATTGAAGTTGATGATCATACTCTTTACCGCATACGTGCATTGAGAGACTTTGGTGATGTCAAAAAAGGTGATTTAGGGGGCTGGGTAGAAAGTGAAGATAACCTAAGTCATGAAGGCAATTGTTGGATCAGTGGTGGAGGGGCGGTTTTTGGTGGTACAAGAATAAGGGGTGGTGAACATATAAACTCTCAGTTCGTTTCTAATAAGACTTATGAATTGTCTATGTTAACACCACAACGATATATGGCATCTCTACCTTGG
>NZ_JBHIRJ010000124.1:0-793 GCF_042197045.1 Bartonella sp. AA74HLJMH | reverse complement strand
TATGCGTTTTTCTCCTAAAGCACAAGTGAAGTTTTATGAATGGTTCGAGCATCTTCATAAAGAGGCAAAAGGAGGTACTCACTCAGAAAGCTTACAATCGCATCTTTTAAAAATGCCAAAGACCATAGCAAGCCTTGCGTTAATTTTTGAACTTCTTGATAGTGGTGGTTTAGAAATTGGTCTCTATGCCATTACAACAGCCTTGCGTTGGGAAAAATATCTGTTAAGTCATGTCAAAAGACTTTATGCGGCGGGGGATACATTAACAGCAGAGCGTGCAAAATTAATTGTTGAACGCTGTGATTGTTTACCCGATGTTTTTACAGCAAGGGATGTTTATAAACGTGATTGGAAATATTTAACAGACAATCAAACCGTTAAGCAAGCTTTAGAGCTTTTATGTCGTTGTAACTATATTCGTGAAATCTCTGGAGAGAATAACTCCCAAGGCGGTCGACCTACCATACGTTATGAACGGCACCCTTTAGTGAAAAGTCATAAGACATCACACTGAGGCAATTTGGAAATCTTATAAAACATTAAACAATATAACAGTGAACCTTTAAAGCACTCCCCATCATTAGTTTTGGGGGGGTATGGGGGTTTTGGGGGGTCTTTTTACCCCCCCTTTATATATATTTTTTAGTCAAAAATAAAAGTTATTATATTTCAATAAGTTAATCTTTCAAATAAACAACCTATATTAAACATAACACATAAATACAATTTTTAATATATATCTAAGAGGGTTTTGTAGGTGTTTTGGGGGTTTTAAAAACAGACAAAACCTATC
>NZ_JBHIRJ010000123.1:0-808 GCF_042197045.1 Bartonella sp. AA74HLJMH | reverse complement strand
TTTTGAAACCACCTAAATATTTTATAATTAATCTCGAAGGCATATGTAATCTCCATAACAGCACAATAAATAATTGCGTTTTATGCATAAGTCAACGAAATTGTGCTTTTTTATCATTTTTGCACATTTGCATAAAAATATATTTTCAAGGATTATACGAACCATGGAACAAGATATTCAGTCCAAACTTAAGCTATGGATTAAAGAGCGTCTTAACGAACGAGGACACGGCGCACAAACATTATTAGCATCACATTTAGAACTACACCCATCAGCAGTGAATCGCATGCTTAATACCTATCAAAATGGTAAAACGCGAGATATAACCATAGATGAACTAGTAAAGATTTCTGAATTTTTTAACGAACCTCCCCCCAGTTTTTACAAAGAAGTAGACTTAGATTTTATGAAAATATGTGCATCACTTGATCCAGTTGACAAAGAAGCGGTGCTTGATTTTCTTGAATTATTAAAAAAATTAAAAACAAAATAAGTAATAATTAACTGCTCTTTTTCATTGAATAATGAAAAAACAGATTCTATTTTTTTATCTATATCGCTCATAAACATCTCCCAAATTGTGGATAGCGCATAATTTAATTATATATTTTAAGATTTATTTTTGCGTTTTATGCAAAATTTTAATTGACTTATGCATAAAATACAATTATCACTGCACCATACCCCGAAAAAAAAAACCTATGTCAAGGCGTTTTTTTCAAAATGTATTTAATATTTTGATATGGAGGCATTTGTGAATAAACCAGTGTTTATAAATTCTGATGAAATTCTCTTAGTGATGTGCGAA
>NZ_JBHIRJ010000122.1:0-810 GCF_042197045.1 Bartonella sp. AA74HLJMH | reverse complement strand
ACATTGAATTATGCTATTCAGGATGTTCGGAAAGAAGCAAGACAAGCTGCTGCTATTGGTCTAGCGGTGTCCAACTTGCGTTACAATGATGCACCAGGAAAGTTAAGTGTTGCACTTGGTAGTGGTATATGGCTCAATCAGTCCGCATTTGCTCTTGGTGCTGGTTATACATCTGAAGATGGAAATATTCGCTCTAGTCTATCTGTGACAAGTGCCGGAGGGCGCTGGGGTGTAGGTGTAGGATTAAGCTTAACTCTAAATTAATAAAATTTACTACGATTATTTTCAAAAACGCTCCTGTCTATACAAGACAGGGGCGAAAAGAGTTACACGATTAAAAGAACGACTCCCACAAATAACAGTGCCAGCATTAATGTTGAAAATAAAGAAAGAGAAAAGGTGTGAAGAGTGGTGTATTTTACGCAAATTTGACAGAAGTCGTGGAGGGGGGCTGGTTGGTGGTTGTTAGATGACAGTGAGCAGCAGATTAAGACAGTTTTTGATGATGCGAAAAAATATGTAGATAAATATTTTTCTGAATCCAAGGATAATGCGATGAGTAATGGTGTTAACGAGTCGAAATCCTAAATCGATATAAAATTTGAAACGTTTAGTTATGACATTAAGAGCGTACGCAAAGAGGCAAGGCAAGCCGCCGCCGTTGGTCTAGCAGTATCCAATCTACGTTACTTTGACGAGCCGGGATCTTTGAGTGTCTCATTTGGTAGCGGCGCATGGCGTGGACAATCCGCATTTGCTCTTGGTGCTGGTTATACATCTGAAAACGGAAAAATCCGCTCTAATCTCTCT
>NZ_JBHIRJ010000121.1:0-810 GCF_042197045.1 Bartonella sp. AA74HLJMH | reverse complement strand
AAAAAAAGTTTTAACGTTTCTTATAAAGATCTCATTTTATGTTTCAAACGTTTAAACGTGCATTTAAAGAGGTTCTCATAAGCGTATTTGTACTTTTCATTAAAACCTAATTTCTTTAAATATTAGCCGGTCCATTTTGGGGATGTTATCTTAGAATAGAGCATTCTTAAACATTACAGCTTTTGACTCAAAATTAAGTAAAAACCCATACCTTATGATGTTACAATGGTTTTGAAGTTTGTTTGCTTATCTTTGTCTTAATAGCTGCCCCCAAATTTGGAAAGAGCTCATTTGGTTTCGTATTTTTAAACTATAACTTTTAAAACGTTTTTAGTACCAAATCTAAAGTAGATAGCTATTCTACTGCCATGGCATTATTTGCCTCCATTTTTTTGTGGAAGCGAATAGTTCCGTTCTTAAAGACTAGCCTGCAATCTATTCATTAAAAGGCTTTTCATTTCATAAGATATAGCATTTTGAATTTCATGACCTTTATTTCCTACCTCGGTAAAAAAATACCGTGGTTATAAAATCGATCTTGTCTTTAAATCCTTTTATGCAATCTTTAAAATGTTCGGTGTTATGATGATGCTGTTATGACAGCTCTCTATTTTGCGCTCGCCAATTTTGGCGAATGTTAATTTGCTCTTTTATGTGATTAACAATCCAATCTTTAAAACAAGATGTGATCTTTAAACGTATGTTATCGATATTTTCAAACGACTAAATTTAAAACAATGTGATTTGTGCTGTGATAAAAACGTATCATAAAATTTATGAACTGTTATGAATGATATCGGCTTTTCATTT
>NZ_JBHIRJ010000120.1:0-811 GCF_042197045.1 Bartonella sp. AA74HLJMH | reverse complement strand
GACGCTACATCGGAAAAGACACATTTGTACGGTGGGCAATCGGGGTCGTTATCGCAGGTTCAGCAACCCAACTTGTTTCACTACTATTTAAAACAGCGTAATAGCATTATATAAATTATAAAATACAATATGTTTGTTCATATAAAAATATTATCTAGATTTTAATAAGAGTCAAATATGCAAAAATTAATTAGTATTCAATCGAAAAGTAACAACAAAATCATCGCATTTTCTGCTGCTATGATTGCGTTCTTTATAAATAGTTCTGCTCATGCACAAGCCAAACCATCGGTTTTAACAAATGCATCGGACGCTCTAACAGCTTTACAGACAGATTTAAAAGTGATTATTCCTGTCGCTGCTGCTGTTATACTTTTATGCTTAGCAATTGGTTACGCAGGCCGCTACATAGAAAAGGATACATTTGTACGGTGGGCAATCGGGGTCGTTATCGCAGGTTCAGCAACCCAACTTGTTACTCTGCTATTTAAAACAGCATAATAATGGCATTAATTATAAATACAATATGTTATCTAGAATTTTAATAAGAGTGAGATATGCAAAGTTTAATTAATCTGAAACCAAAAAGTAACAATAAAATCATCGCATTTTCTGCAGCTATGACTGCGTTTTTTATGGATAGTTCTGCTTACGCCGCCAGCGCAAGCGTTTTACAAAATGCAGAGACAGCTCTAACAGATTTACAGACAGATTTAAAAGTGATTATCCCTATCGCTGCTGCTATTATACTATTATGCTTAGCAATTGGTTATGCAGGACGCTACATCGGAAAAGACACATTTGTACGGTG
>NZ_JBHIRJ010000119.1:0-814 GCF_042197045.1 Bartonella sp. AA74HLJMH | reverse complement strand
GAGCATCCGTTTGAAGCAGGAGCGAAAGTTATGACAACCACACAAACATGCATCCAAGTTTGGGATCGCCATAGTATTTTAGCCGAGCTACGCCGCCGTAATATGACCTTGGCGGAGCTCGCGAAAGCTTATCAACTATCGTCATCCAGTGTTCAACATATCTGGACACGGTCTAACGAGAAAGCCGAACGCGCTATTGCCGATTTTATCGGTTTGCCCGTCGAGCAGGTTTTTAGCGACCGCTACCCCAAAAGTCGCCGTCGCATTTTTAAAGCAGCAAAACATGCCAATACAGATTCACGTGCGCATTCTGCTTTGCGCGGTAATGCTGCTTGAACTTCGTTACACGGCTTTGCGTTTTTGCGCATTTGCCATGAATTTAAATACCATAAGATAAAAAGGTTTATCAATGTCTAAAGATCAGTACGAAATAGGCAAGATAAATTGCATAGAGTTGCATCATAGAACAGCCGTTTGGGTAGTTTTATTTTCCATAGGTTGTAAGCGGATTTTACTAATGGGGGATGGTTATGGTTGCTGCTTGTAATTTATGGACCCCAGAAGCCAGAAGCGATATCGTTAATCCTTATTCAGAAGTTGAACGTTTACAGGTGATGCTTTCCTGTTCTTTAAAAGCCGTGAGTAGTGGATTTAAGCATCTGCCGATCCGGTATATTATTGACCCTCCGCATGGCTTATTTGATGCGGCGTTAGCACGACAGATTGTTATTCATATTTTGCATTATCAGTTTGAGGTGCCACGGCGGCGTATTGTTGCGATACAGGCACGTCAGCGGACTTCTATTTCTCTATC
>NZ_JBHIRJ010000118.1:0-823 GCF_042197045.1 Bartonella sp. AA74HLJMH | reverse complement strand
GGATTAGAACTTTATGGACATAGTCGCGGGACAATGACATTGGGGAATATGCTGAATTCTTTCAAACAAGAAGGTGTTCACGGTATAGCCAACGAAAACACGACTATCAATCTCTATGGACCAGCCTTTAATGTTTTAGTTGCATCCGGTCTGTTAGGGTATGTGAGTGATAGCAAACAAACCATTGTTGGTTTTGATGGGAATAGATATGACTTTGTCAGCAGAATTATTGGCGGCAATGGCTATACCTACGAGACAATACCTGCTGGCAGTAACTGGTGGAAAGAATGGTGGAGAGTGATCATGAATCCCATAAGCTCCCATACTTGCCTTGGAGATGCGGGTCAAAAATGCCAAAAAAGGTATGGCTCATCTCATTTAAAACAAAAACCTTGAATTAAATCATGGAGGAAAAAATGAAACAAACTCTAAAATTATTAAGTGCTGTAACTTTGTTAGGTATTGCAGGATGTCAGTTTAATAAAACTCCTGGGGGGTATTTGAGCGCATGGGAGAAAAATGGTGTTACTGATTTTACTGAGATAGGAAAAGCATTGTTAGAATGTGGTATGCCAACCCCTTATGATAAGGATCCAGAAAATAGAAAGTTAAGTTTAAATAAAAAGGCTTTCATTGATTCTTGTATGGTTCAATCAGGATTCCGCTATAAAGATACAGAGGCAGGAACGTGGTGTGAGAATTTTCAAGGAAAGAATCTTCCGGCTTGTCGTCCAGGTGCTGTCATACCACAGCGCAGTGTCAAGAAGCGCTTGAACAGCCCGTTTTGTAAAAAATATAAAAATAGTCGCAAATGCCAGCCTTA
>NZ_JBHIRJ010000117.1:0-831 GCF_042197045.1 Bartonella sp. AA74HLJMH | reverse complement strand
CCAATCCCTAAATAATGCGCCATACGCTCCGCAATCACACTGCGCTCATGCCGGCATTCTCTCAAAGCCCGCGCCATGGCACGCTTAATGCGTGAGCGAAACCGCCCTAAATCAATCTGCGCAACGGGTTCACGACAGGGAAAAACCGGCTTTTGGAAAAAATCAAGCTGCCCGCAACCATGCCTCTTCATGACAGCTCCTCCCCCGATTGCTTGTTCAAATAATCATAAAACCGCGCCTTTGTCTGCGCATCTGCTCTCTGCCACACCCCTAATAACTGCGCAAAAATCCGTTCCTGTTCATTGATTTGCGGCGGTGTATTAATCCCATTGACCAAATCAACAGCCCGCCGTAAATCCCCATCAACCTGTTGGAGCGCAATCGCCACCCGCCGTTGCGCAACCGGCTCCATCTTGGCAAGCTTCAACAATTGCGCTTGATTATCCGCCAATGCCGTGCCACGCAAAACAGAGCGTAATTCTGGCTGTAAATGCTGGGCAATACAGTTAAGACGTTTTACAACATCTTGAGAAAAACCAATACGATCCGCCACATGTTTAGCAAAAGATAAAACTGTCCCTTTGCCATTTAAGTCACCATCATTTGGCAAAGGTGCAACTTGCACCTTTGCCACTTTGTCCCCTTCACACCCAGTTTCATTATGCTCTGAAGAACCATCATTTGGCAAAGGGTAAACTTTACCCTTTGCCATTTTGTCCTTTGTATATTGATTACCATGGTCACCGCCACGTTGAATCTCCCCATACTTCTTTTCCCACAATTCGCGGTAAGTCTGGACAAAAAGCGCACGGTCAATAACAGACAATTCAT
>NZ_JBHIRJ010000116.1:0-856 GCF_042197045.1 Bartonella sp. AA74HLJMH | reverse complement strand
AATGTATAAGTTTCCAGTTGCAAACAAAAGCCGTGTCTTAAAGGACGCGGCTTTTTTGCTATAAAGCAGCCCCCCGCGCCGTTATTTTATTTACGCTGCTTTATTTTCAACAATCTTTACAACGGTATCGTTTTCATAAATTTCACAATCTTCAGGAATTCCATATACATAGTAAATGTTTTGCTCAACATATGAATAATCATTTCTTTTTAATCTTGCATTGCCATGTACCAAACCTCTAATGGTGTGATAACCAGTCACTTTAGCATTGCCATAAACAGAACCGTAGACCTTAACATACCCACCCACGCTAGCATTGCCATAAACCTTGCCATAAATTTTTGAAGAGCTACTTACAACAGCATGATCATAAACCTCAGCCTTGCTATAAATGCGTGCACTTCCTGTTAATTTTGCATTCCCATAAACCCTTGCATATTGATAAACCCACACCTTATCAGAAAGATGCGCATTATCATAAACATGAGCTCCAAAATACACGCGGGTTTTATCATATACATGCGCATTGCCATAAACAAAACCACCAATGACAGCGTTGCCATATACCCTTGCATTTTCATAAACACGACCAGATTTTACAACACAAGCATTATCATAAACCCAGCAATTGCCATCATGAGAAAGGTTATCTTCCTTTTCAATAAAGCCGCCTAAATCACCAGCTTTAACATCAGCAAAGTCTTTTAAAGCACGAATGCGGTATAAAGTAATCCCTTTAACGTGACTTTCATTTATAAGCTCATATTTTTTAGATACATTTTTAGTGGTCATAGGTAGCTCCCTAATCTAATATTCAAACAAATTTTTAAATGAAATGGTTATAAGGAGGCGCCCC
>NZ_JBHIRJ010000115.1:0-905 GCF_042197045.1 Bartonella sp. AA74HLJMH | reverse complement strand
AATTTCTATAAAATGCACTCTTAATACCCGTTACCTGCACCGTGTAATTGCCGAAAAATCGCTTTATTTTTCGGATTTGATATCCAAACGTCAAATTCTTCTTCTGACATCCTATCAATGCTTGCTAAAGTCATTGGTCCAGTACTCCCCCCTCCTCCAGATGCTGTCAAAGTCCGCGCAGAATTCTGCCGACTTTGAAGTTCTGCAACCTGATTATTCACTTGCACTGCTTGGTTCTGATAGCCAAGGTTTTGCGCTATCCTATAAAGCTCTTCTGCTGGATTACCCCCCTTTTGGGCGCAAGTCGCTACAATCGTACGCAATTCATCCCCTATAATCGCATCTATCGTGCTCCGTTGCGCATAAGTCGGATAAACAGATGACCAAGCACTTAATTGCTTTGCACGCGTCTCATAAAGATAATCCGCCGCCGCATCAAAATCACTGTATTTATCTTTAATTGATGTAACAGAACTTTCTAAAAACTGGTTCAAATGATCATTAAATTCGTGGGATTCAATGGCTTGCCTTTGAACATCCTGCTGTGCCCTAATATACGCATCTTGCTTTTGAATCTTATCTAACATCCACGTTAATACGCTAATTGGGTCCTCACGTAGGTCTGGGGGCGCACCTTCTCCTTCAACCATTGGTGGCTGGGCTTGAGATTCATAAAACTTGACAAGCGCTTCACGGGCTTGTTGAGCTTGTTGTTCTGCACGTTGCCGATCTATAGGAACGATTTCTGAAGGCTTTTCAACGGGCTCTGCAACCGGTTCTGGAGGTGTCGCATCATTATTCTCAACCGTCTCGACCTCATAATCGTTCTCAAAAGAGCTCTCATCATCAAAGACCGGTGCTCCAACTCTGTAATCTTCATTCATAGCTTCGTTCATTTCTGCATT
>NZ_JBHIRJ010000114.1:0-912 GCF_042197045.1 Bartonella sp. AA74HLJMH | reverse complement strand
AAGAAGGTGTTCACGGTATAGCCAACGAAAACACGACTATCAATCTCTATGGACCAGCCTTTAATGTTTTAGTTGCAGCCGGTCTGTTAGATTATGTGAGTGATGGCAAACAAACCACTATTGGCTTTGATGGGAATAGATATGACTTTGTCAGCAGAATTATTGGCGGCAATGGCTATACCTACGGGACACTCCCTGCTGGTAGTAACGTTTGGACAGAATGGTGGAGAGTGATCATGAATCCCATAAGTTCCCATACCTGTCTTGGAGACGTGGGTCCAAAATGCCAAAAGTTTTATGGCACATCTCATCGTGAACAATTTCCTTTAAGTAAATCAAGGAGTAAAAAATGAAACAAACTCTAAAATTATTAAGCACTGTAACTTTGTTAATTATAACTGGATGTAATATCGATAAACCTCCTCCAGGAGAGGTGGCTACGTGGGAGAAAAATGGTGTTACTGATTTTACAGAGGTAGGAAAAGCCTTGTTAGAATGTGGTATGCCAACCCCTGATGATGTCGATCCAGAAAACAGAAAGCAGAGCATTAATGCAAAAGCAACAATTTATGCTTGCATGGTTCAATCAGGTTTCCGTGATAAAGTGGGGGGAGGGACTTGGTGCGAGAATCATAGAGCCGAAAACTTACCCATATGTCGTCCAGGTGCTGTCATACCACAGCGCAGTGTCAAGAAGCGCTTAAACAGCCCGTTTTGTAAAAAGCATCCAGAACAATATGAATGCTATCCTTAAGTCTTGCTATTTGTGATGATCAACAATCTGCCATCTTGAGTGCAAGGCTGGTGAGATGATTGATGTTGGCCAATGTGGTTGGGGCAAAGTTGTTTGGTCAAAACTCAAACGTCATCCCAAAATCATTAAAGCCGTTAAAGGGGGTGGCACTGCTGATG
>NZ_JBHIRJ010000113.1:0-914 GCF_042197045.1 Bartonella sp. AA74HLJMH | reverse complement strand
ACTCTCAGTTCGTTTCTAATAAGACTTATGAATTGTCTATGTTAACACCACAACGATATATGGCATCTCTACCTTGGCACCGTAGAATATGGGAGCGACTCCGTTATTATTGGGAGTACAGAATATGGCTTTAGCTATTAGGATTATTCACGAAAGCGTTCTTTCTTTGAAAAATTTTTTTCAAAAATATCGTTCTATTCATCATTACAATAGGAACCAAGATAAAAATTAGCTTTGAGTGTTTTGGTTGGATAGTTTGGAGAAGTATGTTCTACAATGATATTTATAGGCTGTATTTTAGATGGATTGTACATTGCAAAAATGAGTAAAAATGTTAGTTCACTTTCACCCTTGATACTAAATAGATCACACCACTCATTTTGGATTGGGTTTAGTTCAGGAGTTATCAAGTTGACGTGTTTTTTTTGCGTTTTAATGAAGATGTCTTCTGTTTGTTTATGCAATTCTAGGTTGGATTTAAGATATGAAACATGAACAAATTCAAAGGAGGTCTTTTTATCTATCCATATATGGTTCAATCTAATCATCTGTTTTGTAGGATTATAGAAGGTAACTTGTAAATGAACCAGCGATCCTGAGATTATCCTTAAAACGCTTTTCTTTGATGGGATAACACTACCATATTTTGGTTGGGGAATAGGTCTTAGTTCCAATTTGGCTCCTAATCTTCGTTCTTCTTGCTCTTTGTACTTAGTGTAAACTGAAAAAATTGTGCGAATAAGATTAAGAGGCATTTATTCTCCTATTTCAGAAATAATTACTGCTGAGTGCTTTTATAAAATACATTTTGTATGGAGCGGTTTGGTGATTAACACGATTCTTTGTTTTGATCTAGGTACGCGGACTGGGTGGGCGATACGTGGTGCAAGTGGTGACATGTTCAGTGGTACCGT
>NZ_JBHIRJ010000112.1:0-919 GCF_042197045.1 Bartonella sp. AA74HLJMH | reverse complement strand
CGAAATCAAGCGAGGAGACAGATGAAAAAGCGATTTATTATAACAGGAATGATTACCCTTTTGGGGATGATAAATTTGGCACATGCAAACAATGTTGATGGAAATCATGTAGGTGGTAACGTGCGGCTAAATCTTTTAAGGGCACAGATTCTTTCGGAATCAGATACTAAACAGAATTCACCTGCTCCATCGCCACCACCTGCTCTACCAGCGGAATATCTGGAGCTTATTAAGCTATTAAAAAAAGGGGAAATTATTGAGCTCTTTAAAAAACAGCTTGAGTTGAAAAAAGAACAACTTTCGCAAACAGAAAAAACCTATCAGGCTATAACAAATAGTCAGAAAACAAACCCAAAGCAAATAGACTTTTCTAGTTTTTTTCTCAAAGAACCAGAATCGTTCTATAAGAGTGATAAGCTTTCAAGAGAATCATATCAAAAGGTACTAGAGGACGAAAACAAAGTTTCTGGGCCTTTTGATCAAATGGGCAAAACTATTTCAGAGCGTTTACAATTTGCATCGATACTAGATAAAGCTATAACTTTAAAAAGTTTTGAAAACGTAGAAAATCGTTTTCAATACCTCAAAAATCTATTTAATGAACTTCAAACAAAAGAAAACCTGAAAGATATTGCAGATCTTCAAGCACATATCGATGGTTCATTAGCCATGATCCAAAATGAATTTATAAAGGTACAAATGGTAGCACATTTACGTAACGCTGAGAAATCACTTATCAAAAGGAAAAGACGCGAACTTGATATGAAAATTTTTAACCATGAAGCAAAAGAGATGCCTATCATACGATGAAAACAAAAGCCGATGTAGAAGGTTCAGTACTCTCTGAACAATTCAGAGAGGCACAAAGATTTTATCAAAGCCAAGATATCGTGCTGAAAACACTTAGGTAATGTATAAA
>NZ_JBHIRJ010000111.1:0-946 GCF_042197045.1 Bartonella sp. AA74HLJMH | reverse complement strand
TAGACAACTAATAAGATTTCATCAGAATTTATAAGAATTGGCTTATCCATAATTTTTCCTCCCTAACGCCTCTTGGCAATTGTTTGTGCGTGGTTTATGAGATGTTTATACCATTATGGTAATGTTGAGTCAATACCAAAATGGTTATTTTTTTTATTTTATATTTGGAAGGGGTGAAATAATGGATAAAAATCTATTGATTGATGAAAAAATATTAGCGTTTTGGAAAAAATTAACAGAGGATGAAAAAAAGAAATTTATTATTTCTTTTCTTGATAAAATGAAGAAAGAAGATCAAGAAGTTTGACTTTGTTATCATAACTTAGATGTTCGAGCATATCTTCTATTTGTGCATCTAAGTTATTTGTCTCCTGTTCTGAAAACATCAATTGTTTAGGGGTAACGGATAAGTGAGGTGCTAAACGTATAGCCCATTCTTTTGTTAACTTCCGATGACCATTTTCTAAGCGAAAAATCTGTGGTTGACTCGTACCTGCTAATTCAGCTAACTTTTTAGAGCTTAAGCCCATTTTCTCTCTGAAAAATTTTAAGTTATTCATGATTCTTATCCTATAAAAAAAAAATTATCTTTCAAATACCAATACGGTAAAAATCTCTTGCATTAAAAATACCACTATGGTATGATTTGGGAATGTTTAAGCTAAAATCATATTTATTGAAGAATAATATTACTTACGCTGAGTTTGCAGCCTCTATAGGTGTTACACAGACATCAATAGCGCGTTACATAAATAAGAAGAGATTTCCTCAGCCTAGGATAATAAAGCAAATAGCAAGGATTACGGATAATTATGTAAGTCCTAGTGATTGGTATCAAGAAAATTTTACTGCTGCAATACAAGAAAAAGCAACGCCTTCTTTTGTCAAGGGTTTCAGTTTGAGTGAAAAGTCGTGCGAACAAAAACAGCTTCAATATGAAGAAAGG
>NZ_JBHIRJ010000110.1:0-956 GCF_042197045.1 Bartonella sp. AA74HLJMH | reverse complement strand
CACCTAAACGCCCGATTAACATCACTTTATTTAGCATGTTTTTTCTTACCTTAAATTTGTATTTTAATACATAGAAATACCTTAACATGATTTGCATATTTTTTCAATTATTTCAATGATATATTATTAATTATTAACATATTAAATTATGTTTAATATGCTCTTTGATAAATAATCAATTGACATAAATGCATGGTGTATAGTATCAAGTATCAAGAGGGTATATATGGCAATCGTTAGTTTTAAGCATAAAGGGTTGAAATTATTCTTTGAAAGAGGAGTCTGCAAAGGCATACAACCCGCGCATGCTAAAAAATTAGCAAACATTTTAGTAATTTTAGATACAATATCCGCGCCTGAACAAGTTACTCTTAAATCGTATCGTCTACATGCGCTTACGGGCGATTTAAAAGGTTACTGGTCAATGCGTGTCAATGGAAATTGGCGTGTTACCTTTCGTTTCATTGGGACAGACGTTGAACTGGTTGATTATCAAGATTACCATTGAGTTTTGAGGTGTTATTATGATGTACAATCCTCCACACCCTGGCGGCATTTTGAAAGAAGAATTGCTTGATGAATTAGGGTTAACAGTAACAGAAGCTGCAAATCGTCTTGGCGTTGCACGTTTAACTTTATCCCGCGTCTTAAACTGCCATGCGGCGATTAGTATTAACTTAGCTTTACGGTTAGAAAAAGCGGGTTTAAATGATGCGGAATTCTGGCTTAAATTGCAACAAAAGCATGATTTGTGGCAAGCTCGGCATAACAGCCCAATCCCACATATTTCACCTCTAGAGCAAGTAGGGCATCTTTAGAAAGACTTAGCCCATCTTTCTTCACACCTAGAGGTCATGTTCTTTAAAATCAAGCAGCCCACGATAGTTTTTTATGCTCTTGTTGATTTTATCGAACGTTGAGAAGAAACAACGTAATCTGAACAGTTTTATAAAATC
>NZ_JBHIRJ010000109.1:0-964 GCF_042197045.1 Bartonella sp. AA74HLJMH | reverse complement strand
ACCATTGATCTTGGCACTTTTGATCTTGTGGACTGCTCTGATTTACAAATCCGCGCAGCCATTGAATTGCCTTCAAGCGATTGTTCTGTCATCTTTGAAATTGAAAGAAACAATGGCACAATTTATCAACTCCTGCCCTTTCAATTGCTAAGCCTTACTGAATATATCAGTGAAAAAGTAAAACTTCGTGCCATTCTCAAAGGCACCGAAAAGCTCTCACCCGTCTTGTTTGCGCCTGTTCAATTGATTGCGGGAAAGATCCATAAGGAAGCTACCTATGTCACGCGTGCTTTTGCCTTTGGTGAAAAAGCAAGATTGACCAGCTATATCAAAACCTTTTTACCGGGCGGTGCAACCTTTTCACTGGAGATGCAGCTGGATGATGGTGCTTTCACCCCTTTGAAATTAGAGGAAACAGAACAACTCGCTGAACCGCTTTGGACAGAACGAAAATTTGTGAGCAGTGACAAAACAGCCAAACAAGCGCGCTTGAAATTGACCCTTACCGGTGGACCTGCTGCGCGGTCCATGGTGAGTGATTTTGGCGCTGGCATATTATAATGGGAAAATGAGACATGACCAAAACCAAAAAACTCGACATGGAATTGCCGAAAGAAGGACGCTTTATCAGTTCTGAATTCCCAATCTTGCGGGAAAACTTGACCAAAATTGATCAAGCGATAATGGAAGTTGAGGACAAGGTAGACCAAAAAGCGCCTTCAAAACACACGCACACCATAAGTGATGTTGCCGATCTTGAAGCGGCTCTCAAAGGCAAAATGGCAGCCGATAAAACCTTCTCATTTGCTGATTTAAGTGATATCGAGGGGGCAAAAGATGCCGCCAATAATTATGTTCTCTATAAATCAAGCAATAATAACTTCACCTTTGGCAGTGCTGTATCTTTGCTTGGTTCTCATCAACATAAAACCGAAGATATTGTGGGACTTGATGATTTTAGAGC
>NZ_JBHIRJ010000108.1:0-966 GCF_042197045.1 Bartonella sp. AA74HLJMH | reverse complement strand
TATTCACTCTTTCACACACCCATTTCATGGTCCGCAATCTTTGCGGGACTGGTGACGGCTCTTGCCACCTCAATCTGCCTTTCTTTTCTGGTTGCCGCTTTAGGCTTAAGCCAAATGGATTTCACTTCTTCAACCCCATTTGAAGGCTCTTTCCTCTCCTTTGGCGTGGGTTCTGTTATCGTTACACTGATTAGCCTAGCCTTGGGAGGCTTTGTAGCTGGACGTTTTGCTGAAACCTCAGGGATTCTTCATGGCTTTCTCACCTGGGCTCTCATAACATTGCTGATGACCCTCCAAGCCATCCACGTGGTTTCTAGTACAGCAAAGATAGGAGCTAAAACGGCTCTAGAAAACAGCTCCATGGTCCAACAAACCGTTGACAGCCTAAAAAACAATATTTCCCCTATACTTGCAAACTTAAACAGCGAAAGTCTTGAACAGTTTTTTGCAAAAAATAGTGACAATGATATCAATTTTGACCAACTTAGGAGTGAATTGCACTCCCTTCTCAATAAAAGTGACATTCCTGCTCTCAACCCTGATCGCTTAAAACAAACCTATCAAGCTGCACTCAATGATATTGGTTCTGCGATAACAGCTTTCAAAAATGATCCTTCTTACTATCGCACCACTTTAAAAAATCTTGGTGAGCGCCTGTCTGATCGTGTAGAAGATCTCACGACAAAATTTGATCGAAGTGATATCATCAATGCCCTCATAAAAGATGGCATGTCCCGTTCGGATGCACAAACAGCAGCCAACCATGCCGTCCAACTCTATCAAAGCGCAGAGGAAAAGACCGAAAAAGCCATCAAAGTCCTTGAAGAACGGGCAGAAACACTCTCAGACAATCTTGAGGATACGATCAAGGGAGCAAAAAACACTGCAACTAAAGCCACAAAAACAGCCTCCAATATGGGGTGGTGGGGCTTTTTAGGAAGTCTGGTAGGCGCCATTATTTCCAGT
>NZ_JBHIRJ010000107.1:0-1005 GCF_042197045.1 Bartonella sp. AA74HLJMH | reverse complement strand
GTCATCACCAACCTCTAAATTGATGCTCATTGGCTCTTGGTGTGACCAATCCCCCAAATGCCCATTGGGATAAAAAACACCCGTTAAAACAAAATGGAACGTGCCTTCACGCGTTGCTTTTGTCAGATCAATCCTCTGCAACGAGAACCCAGGCTCTCCACACTCTGGATCATCGAGTGCTTCAACAATTGCTTGATATAGCTGCATCATCGTCGCAGGATCAGCATTGGCATCTTGGAATGCTCCAACATCACATCCATAATGACGACGCAAAACCCGTGTCCCAATTCTTGTCGTCAGACATTTACGAAGTGACTGTTGACAATGCGCAAAGCCATATAAAAGAGAGCCATCCTTTTCGCTCATCCCGCACCGCATGCTTTAAGCACCCTTTGTTGTCTTTGTGGTAGAGACCGTTGTGGCCGCAGCAACAACAGGGGCTGGTTTTTCAGCGATCTGACCAAGCAGCAACGGATATTTAGCCGCTTCCTCACTTAAACAAATTTCCTCACCCTTGCCTGGTGAACGCTTGCCTGCAACAAAATCGGCATTGGTTAAAATAACATAAGTGTTCTCACGCATGATAAAACTCCTTTAAAGAGGGGAAGAGGTTGTGGAGGGACCCATTTTGACCCCACCGTGTTTGTGGCTTGCGCCAACAGATTTTTGATTGTGCTGCAAATCTTCTGCTTGAATATGCACACTGCCCGTTAATTCAACACGGGTTGATTGATGAGAAAGCACCAAACCTTTTTCACTCAAATGGATTTGGTTTTCCCCATGGGAGAGAATGAGCTCATTCTTCGTGATACGCAAAGCGCCACCCGCATAACACAGAGCAAATTCTTGGAAAGAGCGTGCGGGATTAGGCGCATCCTCACTATAACTATCGCGCACCACCAGAGAAGCAGAACCAATTTCGCCATGGGGGTTTAACAACCGCACCGGATCACCAACATGGAGGGGCATATTGCTTGAGAGAGCGCCAGAAGCCTCTTGCGCTTG
>NZ_JBHIRJ010000106.1:0-1035 GCF_042197045.1 Bartonella sp. AA74HLJMH | reverse complement strand
AATTACCTTTTTTAATAACTCCAAAGTCTCTTAAAGCGCGGATACGGTGAAGAGTTACCCCTTTAAACTCAGCTTTCTCATCAGTAAGTTCGTACTTCTTTTCCATTAGTTTGCTCCAGTGGATATTCTGCTATTGCTGCCAATCCAATCTTCACAACGTAAATCCGCATCACCGTAAATTTTTACATTTCCGTAAATGTGTGTATTACCGCCAACTTTTGCATTTCCATAAACGCTTGCCTTATCGTAAACATATGCTTCATAATAAACATGAGAATTGCCATAAACATGTGCATAATCAAAAACTTTAGCGTCACCGTAAACGTATGCATCACCGTAAATTTCTGCATAATTGTAAACTTTTGCTTCATCAGAAACGAGTGCATCTCCATAAACCCGCGCATCACCATAAACATAGGCATAACCGGAAATATGTGCATTTTGATAAACACGAGCATTATCATAAACCCTAGCATAATCTCCAACCCAACAATCGCCCCCATGACTAAGATTGCCTTCCTTTTCAATAAAACCGCCAAGGTCACCTTTTTTGACATTTCCAAAATCTTTTAATGCACGTATGCGGTAAAGCGTGCGTCCGCCAACTTCATCCATTTCATCAGTCAATTCGTATTTTTTTTCCATGATTTATCCCCCCTACCTTAAAATAGCGTCACTTCCATAAAATGCTGTATCGCCGGCTACTATGGCATTACCACGAACTTTTGCGTTATTATAAACTTCGGCATCATCATAAACCTTCGCATTTTCAGAGATATATGCATTTTGATAAATACAAGCATTGCCTCCAACCCAGCAATTATCATCATGGCTAAGATTCCATTCACTCTCGACAAAGCCTCCAAGGTCGCCTTCTTTGACATCATCAAAATCTTTTAAGGCGCGTATGCGATAAAGCGTTATTCCATCAATTTTGATTGTTTCATCAGTGAGTTTATATTTCTTTTTTATCATAATAACCTCCTCTTAATGCATGCTTTGTCTTTTAAGCTCTTGAGACAGCACACCAATTCC
>NZ_JBHIRJ010000105.1:0-1051 GCF_042197045.1 Bartonella sp. AA74HLJMH | reverse complement strand
TACTGAAACAGTCCAATTTAACGGTTCTTTCAATTTCCACCCCGTTTCTTGTAGCGACAGGCAAAGCGCAATTAACCGTGAAAAAAGGAACCTATCTAACTTTGCCACGAACTCATGATATTTTGGTTGTAAGTTATACGGTAGATGCCAGAATAAGCATGCCGTCTCTTTCTGCGGGCAAGGATTATTATCTTTATTTGGTACCGGAGGGAGATTCTCATAAAATTGTTGTATCAGAAAACTCTACGTATCCAAACGGTTACAGCGTCAATAATTCGCGCAAGATAGGAGGGTTTCATACGCTTTGTGCGGATGTTGGTACGATTTCTGGTCACCCCTTGTCTGGTTATAGGGCAGGGGATATTTTACCCAATTCAGTTTGGTGTTTAAATCACCGCCCTTATAGTTCACCAGAGGGAATGGTCTACGACCCCTCTACAGATCTTTGGGTTGATATTTATCTTCAATCAGGGACGGGTGAAAATACGAAATCAATGTATCGTACCAATATAACAACAAACCGTAATTATACCGAACATGTAACAGATATGGCGCGTGTTAAAAAATCTTTACTGAGTGATGAAGCGTTTGCTTCTGCTATGTATGGAAGCAATGAAAAGACACATATTGTTGGCAAGAAAGAACCAACCTCTAAGGTTTCAGGTGGATATAAGGATACGGCGAATCGTCGAATGATCTCGCATATCGGTTGTGAGGATGGTTGCGGTTATGTTTGGCAATTTTTATCGGGCACGTTTCCTATACCCATAAGCCGTACGCAAAATACGTTTGAAATGAGAGCATTGTTAGGGGGTGGTAGCTGGAGTAATACAACGGATAATGGGCGTTTTACTCGAGCCGCCATGATCGTCAATGGTGGAAATGAACAAGTTGCGGCGCGTGGATGTAGCCATACGCGTCATTTTGTTTAGGAGGGAGAGATGATAGAATATCCAGAACATTTAAATAGCAAAGAAGATTATCTGAACATGCTTTCTTTTGACAAAGTTGAAACAGTAAGAAGGCTAGAGATGCTTTTGACAACGCGTTT
>NZ_JBHIRJ010000104.1:0-1061 GCF_042197045.1 Bartonella sp. AA74HLJMH | reverse complement strand
CTTGATGATTTTAGAGCTAAGATCAACGAAGATCTCACAAGCTATGGTCGTTTAGCCAGCCCCAATGAATGGCAGAATTATAATAAATTTACCAGCAAAGTCACTATGAGTGGTGGCTTAGAACTGTTGGGAAACACATCATTGAATATTACCCATAATAACAAAATGATCACTAACTTAAGTACAAGCGGAAGCTCACTTAAAGGACCTTTGAGAGTCGATGGAGAACTTGTTTATACGAAATCAGAAATAGATATTCTCAAGCAGGAAATTAAAAACATCAAAAAAGATTTGATTAATAAACTCATTATTGCCGATGCTGAATTGCTTTATACGCAAGATGGGAAAATTGAATGGCCCAACTGGGTCACGGATAAAACCAAAGTCGAAATTACAGCCTGGGGTGGCGGCGGTAGTGGTGGTTGCTCTTGGTCTTATTGCTTAGGCGGCGGTGGAGGAGGTGGAGGTTGTTCCGTGTGGTACGGCTATAAAGCCAGTTTAAACGGGCATGAGGATATCATCATTGGTAAAGGAGGAACTTCTGTTGCAAAGCATGGTGCGACAGGAAATTCTGGAGGCACAACAACCGTTGGCAAAAATTTTATGACAGCTACAGGAGGAAAAGGTGGTGGAGGTGCTTATTATTCCAGCTCATCATCCCGTTACTCAGGTTCTGGTGGTACTGGAGGAGTTGGCGGGAACTTTGGTTGGGCAACAGATGGTCTCTTAGGACTTGCCAAAGGCGGAAATGGTTATGCTGGAACGAAAGGAATTGATGCAGAAATGAGTGGTAACGGAGGTGATGCTGGGGGCGATACATCAAGGGGTGGCGCTGGAGGAACGGGAGATGGTTACTATACTTCAGGAAAAGCAGGGCGTGGTTTTGGGGGTGGAGGTGCTGGTGCTAACGGGGATGGGTATTACAGCGGTGCTGGTGCTGATGGCGCTGTTCTTATAAGGTTATGGAAAGATTAAATGGATGCACAAGTAACCAAGATATGACAGAAGTCAAATGGATAGCTGTTCTATAAGCGAGCTTGTATGTTTTTAAGTCCTTTAAA
>NZ_JBHIRJ010000103.1:0-1067 GCF_042197045.1 Bartonella sp. AA74HLJMH | reverse complement strand
GCTTTTTTTATGGAGCGTCAGATGAGAAAGATATCGAAAGAAGGATTAGAGCTTATCAAACAATGGGAAGGTTTGCGTTTAGAGGCATATAGAGACACGGCATGTATCTGGACGATTGGTTATGGTCACACCAGCAATGCGGGTCACCCCCTTGTCAAAAAAGGCATGTGTATTAGCCAAAAGCAAGCAGAAGAAATCCTTTGTGAAGACTTAAAGCAATTTGAGCAGACGGTAGAGGAATCGGTGACGGTTTCGTTAACGGATTGCCAATTCGCGGCATTGGTCTCATTTTGCTATAATGTAGGGACAGCTGCTTTTCGCAAGTCAACCTTGTTGAAGAAGCTTAATCAAGGGGATTATGAAGCCGTACCCTTAGAATTACAGAAATGGAATAAGGTCGGTGGGAAGCCTCTTGCGGGTTTAGCCAACCGTCGAGCAGCAGAAGCGGGATTATGGGTAAAAGGGGCTTATGTTTCTTCGAATTATCAAAGGGTAGAAACGAAAACGGCAACCGGACTTCTTAAAATAGAAGCACTTGCCCCGATTATAGGGTCTTGTTCGGGGTTTGGAGGCTTGTTGGTTGGCAATGGTCCGGTGCAATGGGCTTTAGCAGGTATCATGGTTTTAGCGGCTGTAACGGGCATAGTGATTGTCGCCAAGCGTTTTGGGGAGCAACGCTTATGATTTTTTGGCTAAAGAAATATTCTCTGATGTTTACAGCGGCTTTAGCCGTTTTTTTTATGGCTTTAGCCAAGGCATTTCAGCTTGGCAAGCAAAGCGAACGGCAAAAGCAAACAGAGAATGCTTTAAAGACAGCAACAACCCGTCTTGAGGTAGAAAATGAAGTTAATCAAAAAAGTGATGGTGGTGTGCGCTCTGAACTTTCTCGTTGGGTGCGCGGCAAATAGGTCTGTTTCTTGTGGTGGCTGGTTGCCCATTTATTTGGATAATAAGGATGTTGCGGTCATCAGTTCCAACCTTGCAAGAGATATTTTGAAGCATAACAAGCAGGGAGCCCATTTATGTGGTTGGAAAGATGGTCAAGAAACGAAGCAGCAAAGATAAAG
>NZ_JBHIRJ010000102.1:0-1069 GCF_042197045.1 Bartonella sp. AA74HLJMH | reverse complement strand
GCTCCTTTTGAGTCATAATTAATGACATAATTAGTCAATTATTGATTTTTATTCTGTGAAAAATTAATTAGCCAGAGATAACAAGAAAACAGAGCTTTTTAGCTACGCTTCAAGTTCACATTTTGCTGAATTTTTGGGGATATTTTTGAATTTTAGACACAATACGACTAGTGCAGTATCGTCATTAAATACGATTTTTTACACTATGTCAACAAAAAAATCATGATCTTGTATTTTTTTTATTTTTTTACCTAAATATGGTGTTTTAAAAGATGTGCTTTATTTCTCTTTAGTACAACATTTATGTTGCATTGAAACATTTTAGATGTTATATTATTATAATGAATAGTCAAGAATTGAAAAGATATCTTATAAAGCATGGTTGCAGTTTTACTTCAGGGAAGGGAGGGCATTTGCTTGTAAAGCGTGATTCTAAAAAGTCCGTTTTACCTATGCATGGTACGCGAAAAGAATTAGGAACAGGATTAGTCCAGAAGATTCTTAAAGATCTTGACCTAAAATAAGCCTGAATATGGAGGTGTAAATGAAATATGCAATCAAATTTATCAAAGATGACAATGATACTCTTCTAGTCGTCTCTAAAGACTTTCAGGAATTTATTACCTATGGTAACGATGAAAAAGAAGCTTTGGAACAGGCTAAAAATGCACTTTTAACAGTCATTATGGGGCGTTTTCAAGATCGTGAACCTATTCCCTTTGGACATCGTGATATTGCCTATCCTTTTGTTGAAGTATCTTCATTGGTGACTTTAAAAATTGCAATACATAACGCTATGATTGAAAAAAACTTACGCAAAGCTGATCTCGTACGTCTTTTAAAACTTCATCCAATACAAATTGACCGATTGTTGGATTTAAACCACGCAACCAAATTAGATGCCTTAGAATCCACTCTCATTGCTCTTGGAAAAGAGGTTGCCATTAATATCCAAGACGCCGCTTGAAAACTACCGGTTTTGCGTAAAATGTTTATAAAGCGCATTAAGAGCAATGCGCAATGAAAGCACAAGATGTGGTAGTGATTGATCTTCTATGACAAGATACTG
>NZ_JBHIRJ010000101.1:0-1087 GCF_042197045.1 Bartonella sp. AA74HLJMH | reverse complement strand
CAATATCTACAGATAAGAAACGATTACCTTTGTGCAAAAGGCTTGCCTAATGCGATTTATGACGAAATGCCGTCATCATCTGATGATAAGGCAAGAGATAAATGGGTAGCATTTGCAACAGAGCAGTTTATCAACACGCAAGAGGCACTAAAAGAAGCCCAATGCCTCTATAGACAATATAACCTTTATGCAGCGCTACAGTGCCTCGTTATAGAAGATCAAATGCTACCCCACCTTGTGAATTCACTGCGCGTTGCTCTTAATGTGCTTCAGAAACATTTTGATCGTTAGGTTTACTGGCAATCAGATTCTAATCTTCTTCATATTTTTCTTCTGAAAAAAATATTGTATATCTTAAATAGTTAATTGTATTTTTTGCCTCCTTAATTTCATCTTTTAGTTTTTCAATTTCAGCTTCTGAAGCAGAAATTACATCTTTTAACCTCCCAATTTGATATTCTGAATCATTTTTTAACGTCCTAAGTTCATTCTTTTCTTGTAAAAGACTATATTCGTAACAAGCAATAGCAATAATTGCTATTATAAAAGCAGTCCATAAGCTAATGATATCAAAATACCAAACTAGTAATATTACTAAAAACATCTTTTTTCTTTATTTAGGAGAAAATTTCACATCGGATTTATATTGATTCTACAATTGCATCAATATGTATCGTTTTCTTATTGACAAATTGTAGCAAATCGTATTTAATGACATTGCTGTACTTAGGCGTATTGTGTCTAGAGAGGGAAATGTACAGTTCAAAATCCCCGCAAATGCGGGGTTTTTTATTATCTGGAGGGCGTATTTTATGACATCAGAAAATACACAGCAGGCTCCACAACCCATTAAAAAGCGTATACCACCAAAGGCAGGTCAAGGGCGTGTCAAAGGCGTTCCGAATAAGATGACGCGCATTTTAAAAGAAGCAGTGGTTAAGGCTGCTGAGAATGCTGGGAATAAAATTGGCAATGATGGTTTGATCTCCTATTTGGAAAAGCAGGCTATAGAATGTCCAGCGGCTTATTTAGCGTTGCTTGGTAAGGTGTTGCCTTTACAGGTAACAGGTGAAGATGGGGGAGCCAT
>NZ_JBHIRJ010000100.1:0-1120 GCF_042197045.1 Bartonella sp. AA74HLJMH | reverse complement strand
CGGTACTCCACATTCTAAAAGTATTTTATTTCTCCATAATGCTGGAGAAAGTGAGGGAATTGAGTTAACACATCCAGTGATACTTAACAGAGCTATACAACTCAATAGTTTTAAGATTTTCTTCATTATTCCCCTCTTTCAATGGATTTATTTACAATAAACAGCTCATAAGCTTGTTGATATTTTCTGTCATCGCTGCTTAAAACAACGGTGAACAATATTGAGATGATTGGTTGAGAAAACAATCCCACCATTCCAAGCAAAGGCAAGGATGGCGGATTGTTAATCATCACAAACAGCAAAACTTAAGGCTGGCATTTGCGACTATTTTTATATTTTTTACAAAACGGGCTGTTCAAGCGCTTCTTGACACTGCGCTGTGGAACAACAGCGCCTGGACGACAAATGGGCAAGTTTTCAGCTTTATGATTTCCACACCAGCCTCCCCCCACATCATATTTATAGCGAAATCCCGCTTGGAGCATGCAAGAATCAATGGTTGCATTTGCATTATTACTGAGCTTTCTACTTTCTGGATCCTTATCATAAGGGGTTGGCATACCGCATTCTAACAAGGCTTTTCCTATCTCCGTAAAATCTGCTCCTGGCTTCTCCCATGCCCCTATAGAAGATATGGGAGTTTTATTAAACTGGCACCCAGCTATACTTAACAAAGTTACAGCACTTAATAATTTTACGATGTGTTTCATTTTTTACTCCATGATTTACTTAAAGGAAATTGTTCACGATGAGATGAGCCGTAAAGCATGTTGCACATACGCCCCGCATCTCCAAGACAGGTATGGGAACTTATGGGATTTGTAGCCACTCTCAACCATTCTGTCCAAACGTTACTGCCAGCAGGGAGTGTCCCGTAGGTATAGCCATTGCCGCCAATAATTCTGCTGACAAAGTCGTATCTATTCCCATCAAAGCCAACAATGGTTTGTTTGCCATCACTCACATAACCTAACAGACCGGATGCAACTAAAACATTAAAGGCTGGTCCATAGAGATTGATAGTCGTGTTTTCGTTGGCTATCCCGTGCACACCTTCTTGTTTGAAAGAATTCAGCATATTCCCCAATGTCATTGTCCCGCGACTATGTCCATAAAGTTC
>NZ_JBHIRJ010000099.1:0-1139 GCF_042197045.1 Bartonella sp. AA74HLJMH | reverse complement strand
ACACCAGCACTTTTTACACCTTCAAGAAATGTGTTTCTAAAATCAGGATTTGCTGAAAAAACAGGCGTAACATTCGATAAGAATGTAGCCGCTATAGCCAACGAAAGAACTTTAACAAAAGAAAAACGAGAACGTTTTAATTCACTCGCTGCTTGTGGGGCATATAATTTTTTCATAACAAACTCTCCAATGAAAAAACTTAGAAACACCTCCAAAACATAAAAAAGACACATTTTAGCATTATTGATGTCTTTGGAATTCAGAGTAGACGATCATTGCTTAGAGTGTGAACATTTTGAGTCTTTAGTCTTGTTTTGTTTGTGCTCTCTGTATTGAGATCTAAATGCTTGTCTTTTTGATTATGTTTTGTGGATATAAAGATAACACATTTAGAGTCTAAGGGTTTTAGTGTGCTGTTTTTTCCTAACTAAAAAAGAGGACTTGTATATTTAATATTACTTTTTACTTGGTAGTGGTTACTATAAAATCCTTTGTACTAGGTTTTAGTATGTATTTTCCTAATTATAGGCTTTGTTTTTATTAGAAAGCATGGTTTTATTAATAATAAGTAAAGTAAAAAGAAATTGTAATATGTCCAGAATATAGTTTTCCTTGGATAACTGGCTTTTTAGTTGGATTTTTTCTTTTTAATATATCATATAATGATATATGCGCGGTCTCGTGATGTACCTTTTATCTTTACGCACTACTTTTCCCCCTTTGAATTATTTTATCAAAATGAGTCTTACTAATATACATTTCCGCATCACTATAGACTGTTCAAGAAAATAGCAACATAAAAATATAACTTTTTAGCAATATGGATTCTACTGTGATCTTTTTTCAACAAAATATAGAAAAATCTTCTATAAAACCTCACAGTTTATAGCCTCATCAAATATTATGCTTATCTCTAGATAAATACTGTGCGTCTGTAAAAAAATATCCACCCTTATTTCAATAAATAAGGGTGGATGTTTTGTTCTATTTTCGTTATTCGTATTATTTTATTTTCAGAGTGATTGCACCACCTATTCCCCAATGACCACCAGCACTCGTGGCAGAGAGATTAGAGCGGATTTTTCCGTTTTCAGATGTATAACCAGCACCAAGAGCAAATGCGGATTGTCCACGCCATG
>NZ_JBHIRJ010000098.1:0-1152 GCF_042197045.1 Bartonella sp. AA74HLJMH | reverse complement strand
AGCGCAAAACGATACCATTCTTATACTCTAAAAACTGTGAAGTGCTTGCAAGTCTTATCACACTCGTTTGTTGGACATGATCATTTGTAACAATGCCTTCAAGCTCTCCACCCGTGTCTGACAAGTATTCCTTTACGCGCTGCATCATCACACGGGCGCTTGTGTTCACACTGCTAGGATGCTGTCCTTCGGACCAATCAATCAAATTATCCACGCGCGTATTATCCGACGCTCTAAGCGACCAATCATAAATCGTTGACATTTCTCGTGAATCCTAGCTTCTGTAAAATGGTCCGTAAAATGCCCGCATGAATTGCGTCATCAAAGGATTATCATCATCATCACTCTCTTCTTCTTCCGAAGCCTCTTCTTGTGATGCTAATAATGCCCTTAAAACCTCTAACAAGTTGTCTCTATTTCTAATGCCACCATGCGCTGTAGGACTTGCTCTATGAGGCTGCCCCCCATACATCTGTAATACACGGTTGACAAAATCACTTGCACGCATAGCGTTGTTTCCACCATTCAAGCCAACCGCATTACTGCCAACAATTTGCGCCGCATTGGCATGGGGATTTTGAAGAAGCCGCGCGGCTCCTCCTGCCCCTTGTTGATGTGCTAAATACAATTCCGCTTCACTAGGCGCTCTTCCCAACAGGCGGCTTAAATGATTGCGATTATCAAGCGTCAACCGCCCCATGGCATCTGCCGCTTGCATGGGGTCAAAACGGTCTTGCAAACCATATTGCTTGGCGGTACTGTCTATAAATTGATACAACCCACCCGCAGAAGAACGGGGATTCCTTGCATTCGGATTGCCTCCACTTTCCACTTGCGCAACACGGTACAAATAACTCTCTGGCAAACCATAACGCGCTGCTGCTTGACGGATCGCTTGCTCTACAGAAGGACTATAACGGGTCATCGGTTAAACATCCTCACAACCTCGTTTCCACTTAATCTAAACAAATCAGAAAAACGCTTTTTCACCCACTCTTTCGTCGCATATCCCTTATGATGCGCATTTACCATACGTTGAATCAGATCGACAATTTGAGCATTCTTAATCTCTGTTCCCCCTGTTAACAATTTGACAACATCCTTTTCAATCCGTTGACGCTCTCTAAACGCCGCCTCTTTGAAAGGAATCCA
>NZ_JBHIRJ010000097.1:0-1158 GCF_042197045.1 Bartonella sp. AA74HLJMH | reverse complement strand
TTAGGAAAATTTCATGCAATAATTCAGAATGCTCATTCATCATTTTACATATTGAATAAAAACTGAATATTATAAATTTCTTTCATTTCAAACCTGTTTATATTTAATCAATTAACCCCTTGTCCATCACAAACGAAGCTGGCATGCAAAGAAGGACTTTTGAAAAAAGGTGAATTACTTCTTATGAATATTCTCGAGTGCTAAAATCTGCGCAAATATTGAATGCTGAAAAAAGAATGATGATATCCGCGCATGACCGCAATGAAAATAATATCCTGTATCTTATCGAAATTTCTCTACCACCTATCATTTACAAAACAACAACCGTAACAACACGATAAAGCATACTTTACTTTTATTATAATTTGACCTCAAACTCCCTCTGTTTGTTCTAAAAACAAGTATTTATCCAAAATTCTTAAGTAAATATCCTAAAAAAGGGAACAAATAATATGCGTATAAATGATATAAACGTGAATAAAGTTCTAAAACAAAATTCAAAACAATGCATAAAACTCATAAAGACTAAACTTATGATCTATAAAAATGAATAAAGAAATGGACAAAAACAACCACCTATATCGTCTCTTTTGAAAGATTATGCCGAAAGCATTCAGCATTCAAACTTTTCATATTCACAATGAAATCTGTCCTCATATCTTAACATCAAAAATTTTAGAAAAATTTCTCATCGCATAAAAGAAAGCATCTATTGTAATCTTTTATATCAAAAAATAACCATATTGATGAAGCAAAATAAATTCTAATACATTAAAAGGCCGAAAAATCTTCTGCCTTTCAACTAAAAATACATATTGCAGCTCTTCAAAAAAGGTGGCGCAATCCAGCAGAGAAACTCGTTCCAGAAAAACCAATTTTCTTAAATCTATGCTGATAAGTGACATCTCCACGAAGAGAAAGTTTTGATGAGAGACGAGCATTAAACCCAACCCCTGCTTCCAAAGAAGAACCAAAGGAACCTAACTGAAAATCGTTTTTAAAAGAAACGAATTGCTTATCTTCAAAACTATGCAAATAAGAAAGCTTACTATAAAAAGAAACTTCACGTCCCTCTTCCACAACACCTAACGTCTTGCTTAAACGCCCACCAACACGCCCCACCCATTGATGAAATTTTCCTAAATCAACATCAAGATT
>NZ_JBHIRJ010000096.1:0-1184 GCF_042197045.1 Bartonella sp. AA74HLJMH | reverse complement strand
CTGGATGAAAGCCAAGTTCTAAAAATTATTGACGAGGCAGATGATGCAATCCAAATCTTTCGCATCAATCCTTCTGAGAATAATTGTGAAGATATCTCTGAAGAAATTGCAGAAGCATATGTAAAAGAAAATATCGAACATCTCCACGAGGAGAGTAAAGTTCATGACTTTGTACTCGAAAGTGATGCTTACCAAGAACTTTTAGACGAGATCGCAGACGAAAAATATAATGATGAGATTTACGGTACTTATGAACAACAACACCGTTTGCGTCCTTGTGATGTGCTTTAAAAATTCTAAAGGGCGCTTTTAAAAGCGCCTCCCTTTTTCCCATCAATAATTGATTAGAGTAAACTTATGACCACACATGATACTCATATTCATAGTGAAGGATATCTCACGCCTGAAAACGAGGTAGACAACAAAATCGGTTACGTCCAAATGGTCAATGCCCATGTAATGCATAGGTACTTACATTTGAAACAAGATTTTTCCACTTGGTTTAATGATTGTGTTGAAAAGCTTGATCTAAAAGAAGGCGTGGATTTTGTTTTTACAAAACAAGAATGGAACAGACAGAAGATTTGTCCAAAATCTGAAATAGAAACAGATAAAACTGATAATCATTACTTCAAAATTCACGCAGCAAGGAAAATTGCTCAAGCAGAACGTCATAGAAACTATGGCAGAATATTATATCAAACCTTGTGTTTTTCTTAATTAAGGGGGGTGATGATGCGAAACTTTATTACAATATCTGAAAACAATTTTCAAAACACAACTGTTCCAACCATGTCTAGTCGTGAAATTGCAGAGTTATGCGGTAAGCAACATGCGCATATTATGCGTGATATTCGACAAATGTTAGGAGAATTATATCCTGAAGGGGGTCAATCCAAATTTGGATCCACCTATTTAGATAAACAGGGTAAGCCCCAAAACTGTTACAACCTCCCTAAGCGTGAATGCCTTATCTTAGTTTCCGGTTACAGCATGACATTACGTGCTAGGATTATAGACCGTTGGCAAGAATTGGAAAAGCAAGTAGTAACACCACAAATCGACTATTCAAGTCCAAAGGCTATGATTGGCTTTTTGAATTACCTACAAGGTCAAATAGATCAAAAAGACACCATCATTGAAGATTTAACACCAAAAGCCATGGCTCTTGAAAGCTTACAGCG
>NZ_JBHIRJ010000095.1:0-1201 GCF_042197045.1 Bartonella sp. AA74HLJMH | reverse complement strand
TTTGAAAGGTCTTTGAAGACCCTTTGAGAACCCCTTAAAAACTCTTTGAAAAAAATAAATTGGTACAAAACCTAGTGTCAAAATATACAAAACCTGCTGGCAAGCTACATTTACGAATCCCGCACCTTGAAAAAACACACATGAAATCAATAAGTTATAGCACCATAAAAGTGCTGTGGCGGAGGGGGTGGGAATGCTACATTTATATGCAATCAATAACTTATATAAAGGTAAGGGAATTTTAATTCCATTGATTTTATTAACTTATTTTTATGTCTATCCCGAACTTTTTTATAGCTTATTCTCAATCATTTTATCCAAATATGTAATCAGATTTTCCAGTATCTTACTTGACTCTTATTTTTATAAATCGTATAGTAATAGTATACGATAAGGGGTGCTAATGGCAATTGTGAGTTTCAGACATAAGGGCTTAAAATTATTTTATACAACAGGTTCCACAAAAGCTATTCGACCAGATCACGTAAAGAAATTACGCGTTATCTTAACGGCTTTAACAAGTGCTACCACGCCCGAAATGTTGAAAGCACCTGCCTTTAAAATGCATCCTCTTAAAGGTGAACTTACAGGATACTATTCTATATGGGTGAATGGAAATTGGCGTGTTACTTTTCGCTTTATAGGAACAGATGTGGAGCTTGTTGATTATCAAGATTACCATTGATGAAAGGAACGAAAATAATGATGCATAACCCCGCACATCCGGGCGAAGTTCTAAAAGTAGCTTTCTTAGACGAAATGGGGATAACAATACAAAAGTTAGCTAATCATCTCCATATGACAAGAGCTTCTCTATCAAGAGTGATTAACGGACATGCCTCTATGAGTACCGAACTTGCAGTGAAATTAGAACTAGCTGGTTTTAGTAAAGCGAAATTTTGGCTGGATATGCAAACAAATTATAATTTATGGCAAACAATGCAACAGACACAACCACCTATTTCTCCTCTGGTTTCTGAAGCACATCAAACGTCGCTTTGATTTCGTTTATAATTTTGACGGGGCTTTAGTTTTTTAGCTTCCGCCCGTTGCTCTAACCTTTTTGAAGTTTTTTAATGGCTTCTATTGCAAGGCGTTTTCTATCAGCTGTTTTGGTATAAAGGGATGCCATTTTATCTTCTGTCCAGCCAAAAAGCGCTTTCATTTGCGAAACTGTCGCACCAGCATTGGCTGCACGTGT
>NZ_JBHIRJ010000094.1:0-1221 GCF_042197045.1 Bartonella sp. AA74HLJMH | reverse complement strand
GCCGATGTTCGCGAACAATTCAAGATTTTATTGAGGTTTTAATATGAAGCATGAAAGTGGTTTACCCTTTGCAATTGACAGATCTCGCGGCAAAGAGGAACAACAAAGCGTTGTCTTTTATGGCACGCGTCCCTTTATTCAAAGTGGTGAACTCAATGAGGTTCAAACCATTATAAGGGGGCGGCATGACCGCTTGGGGCGCCTTGTGGCACAAGAAGGAGACCGCGTTGAACGGGCTGATGCTTTTGTCAACAAAGACACAAGGACCGTCACTTTAACGGATGGCAAGATTTATATTGCCGGTGATATTTTCCCCGTTGCACCAGCTGTACTCAACAATGTTGCCATGATTGGGCGCTTGGAAATTGGTGTGAAGCTGCAAAAAAAATGGATAACACACGAAGATGATCCAGAGCTCTTGGGGCAAGTCCCTGGCACCTTAGCAGAAGGAGAGCCCGGAGCGGCACGCGAAACAGCACAGCTTGTTTGGGCACTGAAAGAGGATGCGCAGAATGGCACTTTCTTTCCGGTTTATATTTTACAAGATGGTGTTCTGATTGATCAAAAATCACCCTCACTCCTTGAACCTGCCATGCAAGCTATTGCGACGTACGACCGCGCCCATGGGCATTATATCGTGAGTAGCTGCCGTGTAAGCGCATTGGGAGCCAATAACGGTTGCCAAGTGTTTAGTATTCAAGAAGGAGAAGCCAATATCAATGGCTTTAAACGCAAGCGCCTTGCCGCCTTGCGCCATGAAGAGATGGAAGATTTTTCGACAAGCGTTGTTCCAAGCGAAACGCATATTTTTGCGCCTCCAAAAGGGAAAACAAGTTTTACCTTTAAACCCTATTATTCTCCTATTGCTGATATTCAGTCTCTTTTATTGACAAAAGAAAAAACCGTTAACGTCACCCGTGGTGCTGTTGCCGCTGGGCGTGATGGTGTTCCTGATAAAAGCATCACCGCGTTTATCAAAATCGTTCAAGGAAGCAAGGAATTTAAAGAAGGCACAGATTTTAAAAAAACCGGAGACACCATTGATTGGGCACCCGTGGGAGACGAACCTTTAGCGGGGAGCAGCTATAAGGTGACTTACCGCTATCGCGCAAAAATCACGGCTGATAAAGTAACAGCGCAGGAAATCACTGTCTCAGGTGGGGCGCAAGGTGGTGATATTATCGTCAGTTACACTTACAAATTACCCCGCATTGACCGTAT
>NZ_JBHIRJ010000093.1:0-1254 GCF_042197045.1 Bartonella sp. AA74HLJMH | reverse complement strand
TAGGTGGGGATAACAATCGTTCCAAAATCTTGCGCTGCTTGAGAGCTATTTGGAAATTTGAAACGGGTTTTCTTCATGCCAATTAGTGTTTTCGCAGACAAACCATAGTAACGTTGATAGTCGAAATGCTCTTCCACCAATTTATAGCGATTGACATTGCGATTATTTCCAAAAGCCATAACGATACTTTGTGCTCCAAGAAAAACAGCACGACGCACACTTTTTTTCGCTGTATGATCGGTAGATTTAACCCCATGAGTGACATGTTCAGATTCACGTAAAATCACACCATTATACATGCCAAGAGAACCATCAAAAATCGGGTTCTTCGCGCGCGAACCCGTATAAGCAGCTTTCTGAATATCAAGCCACTGTCCAGTCTCTGTATTGGTGCGCAATTGCATCACTTGTGTTGGGTGCAAATAGAGAACATAAACACTCTCCCCATTCACACGTACTGGTCGAATTTTGGGATTAGCAAGTTTCGCCATTTTTACAGCTTCGTCAATAAGCTTCAAACTAAAGCTGTGTTTTGGCGCTTCACTGAGATCTTCATCCTTGGTTTTACCATCTGGACGGATAATTCGCTTACTACTTGGTGCCAGAGGTTCATTAAATCCATAATGCACATTCTCGATATCTATCATCCGATCTTCAAAAGAGATTGTCCTTGCTGTATATCCGCAAGCTTGAATGAAAAACATCAAGCTTAAGCGATCTGCATACCAATCAACTAAGCCATCTTTTGCTTCGTCACGCAAATCAAACGTTGTACGTTGTTGCGCTATACTACCTTCATTTTCTACACGAACTGCATGCGAAAGCTCGTCAATATAGAGTCTGTCATGAAGGAATTGTAATGCCTCTTCATTCCCCTCAAGCGTCTGTCCTGAGGTAACTCCCCGTCCCAAAAGCTGTGTACGTAAGCTAAATGTAACACAATCCCCTCTGCCCTTCTGTGTTTCAGTTTTAAGTTGAATAATGCTGTTTGAACCCCTGCCTATAAGAGGGGCAATAGGTATCGCCTTTGAAACTTCTGTATTTAATAATTTTGACCACGTGCTTATCGCATGAGGATCATCTGCTCTAACTGTTGTTAATGCCATTGATTTTACCTTTCTTTGCTGTAAAAAAAACCGGCTTAAAAGCCGGATCATAGCCCTGTATAAAACAGACTAATTTCTATAAAATGCACTCTTAATACCCGTTACCTGCACCGTGTAATTGCCGAAAAATCGCTTTATTTTTCGGATT
>NZ_JBHIRJ010000092.1:0-1264 GCF_042197045.1 Bartonella sp. AA74HLJMH | reverse complement strand
ATAATGATCTTGATTATTACAGTGATGAAGGGAGCATTGATGTTGAAAACGGTCGTCGGATGGTCACGCTTGTTGAAGGACATTATAAACAAAAATACAATAAAGTCAATAGTTTGTTTGTAATTATTTTATAAGAATCCACTTAAGAATCCACACTTTTATACGTGATTCATTTGACTATTTTTTATATAAGATTGCCATGCATGAATAGATCCAAAAAAGCTAATCATAAAGAAGTTTAAGAAGAAAAAACAACTTCAAAATGTCCTTCAAGCGTTTTAACTTCTTTCGGATTAACAATAATCTTTATATCGTTTCCCAATTTTGCCAAACACTCAAGCATTTTCATTTCACTAATTCCTCGAAATTCTCCACTTAAGAGTTTAGACAGTTTTGGTTGAGTCATTTTCAAAAGTTGACTAGCCTGTTTTTGTGTTAAGTTCTTTTCTTTCAGAATTTGACTAATCTTATGAGCAAGTTGCGCTTTGATAAGCATCTCTCTGGAATCTGAAAAGCCAAGATCCGCATAAACATTGGAACTACCGTGAAAAACATTGATCATTTTAATTCCCTTCTAATTGTTCTGCTAACTTGAGACGTTCTTTAATCAGATTAATGTCTGGTTTTGGTGTTGCAATGCCACGGGTCGATTTTTTCTGAAAACAATGCAACACATAAAGAGATTTTTTATATTGTATCGTATAAACAGCGCGATAAGTTCCTTGAATATCGCGTTCAATAATTTCTAGAATATTGGCAGATCCAAACCCCTTGAGAACCTTAACATTTTCTCCTCTATCTCCTATCTGAGCAAGATAAAGAGCATAACCAATCCTTTGTTGAATAAGATCAGGAAGACTTTTTATATCTTTGAGTGAAGAACCAAGCCATATGATACGTTTTATTTTACTCATGATTATTAATATACTCATATGGGTATATTTTCAAGTGGTTATTCTAATTTTGTGATTTTTTAATAACTATTATTAATAAAATTGACTTGATAAAAATGGTAACAAAAAACCATAATTGTTTATTTATCTTATGAAAAGCTGCTTTTGAAACCCAACGCTCGTAAATGTAAAAAGAACGTTTTTTGCAGATATTTATTGAATATGCATTTGCTTTTGATTGGATTGTTAAAGCTACCGAGCATTTTGATACGTTTGATAGCCATAACAAGCGTTTTATAGGTTCTCTCATTCAAATGAGTGATTAAAGATCATACGCATCATTTACATTCCTTTTGATAAGTTTTCATATC
>NZ_JBHIRJ010000091.1:0-1276 GCF_042197045.1 Bartonella sp. AA74HLJMH | reverse complement strand
AAAGCAGGCGCCCCCCGCACCTGCTATTTTATTTACGCAACATCCTCATACTCATCACGAAAATAATCATCATCACTACCAAATCTTGGAATTGCCTCATCATGAATTTGATCATATTCAGTTAAAGAGGCAGCGCTATGAATACAAGAATCGCCAGATACATAAGCCCCACAAACCACGGCATCATCAACGACATAGGAATAATCACAAATATAAGCACCATCACTTATTTTTGCATTGCCACCGACATGAGCATTATCACAAATAACAGATGTATCAGAAATATGAGCATGTCCACTTACAGAGGCGTTATCATAAATTTTTGCATTACCTTCAATTACAACAGCGTTTTGAATATGGGCGTTGCCATAAACCTCACAATAATCATTTATTGTCATGCCTTCAAAAATAGCATTACCATAAATTTGTGCATCACCATAAACGTCTACAAAAAAGCTTTTCACTTTACCATTTTCATAAACCCTTGCATTTTGAAAAACGCGTGCTTTATCGTAAACCCAGCAATTGCCCTCATGAGATAAGTTGCTTTCCTTTTCAATATAACCACCAAGATCACCAGCCTTGACATCATCAAAATCTCTTAAGGCTCTAATTCGAGTTAAGAAATGACCATCGATATATTCACAATCATCAATAAATTCATATTTTTTGGAGATAGCATTCATAATAAAATATCCTATTGGCTAATAAAGTTTTCATTTGACAACCTTGTAAGGGTGTCGGGTGTTGAAAACACGGCCAATAGTCCGTCGTTATGCTTTTCCCCATAAGGGGTATTGTATGGCGTAACCACACCCGACAAAATCAGTATATATGCTAATAAAAGCATAAAAGACAGTCAGTTTTTAAAGGCAAGGGAAAGATTGTTTCGTAATCTATCCGCTATTGGTTTAGTGTTTTCTGCACTTAAGTATTTATATAACAAAATACCCATTTATTGTCAACTATTTTTTGGCATTTTTTATAATATTTTCAAATATTTATCTCATAAAATAGCTTATAATTTTTATCTCTTTTTTTGGAAGTATATGCCCCTAAAAGCTCTCCTTCTAATCATGATTTCGGAGCCGCGTGAGAAGGACGAAACAAGACGTTAGGTTCTTTGTCAAGGACGCCTTTAGGCGCCATGTAATGGTTTCCTTGACACTAAGAACCAAGACTTGTTAGTCCTCTCATTAAACGCGGGTCTGATGTCATGATTTTGGTGAGCGTTCCGGAGAGTTTGAGAGGCGGATAGCCTCTCATTAAAAAATAA
>NZ_JBHIRJ010000090.1:0-1310 GCF_042197045.1 Bartonella sp. AA74HLJMH | reverse complement strand
AAAAAATGAAATTAAGAAAAGATAAATTATCGTAAACTATACACTTTACTTTAGTGTCAAAATTATAATAATGACAATAAACATCAGAATGTGTATAACAGTAAAAAGAGTCATATCAAAATGAAGTCGATCATTCTTGTAATTTTGATTGCAAACCTTTTATCGGCTTGTGCATTAGCACCAAAGCTAAAACAGCCCAATGATAGGAACCGTGTGCCCATTAATAAAACAATCCCTGCCGAAATCAAGCGAGGAGACAGATGAAAAAGCGATTTATTATAACAGGAATGATTACCCTTTTGGGGATGATAAATTTAACTCTAACGTCTAACTTTAGCTGGGGTTCTGGGACACAAAGTTCAACTGTTAAAAGTCCTTTTTCAAAAGCAGAATATCTGGAAATTATTAAGTTGTTAGAACAACAAATTAAAACAAACGAAAACCAGATCGAAAACGCGAAAAAAATTCATCAGTCTATAACAGGAAATAGGATACAAAAACCAACAATAGGAGAAAACAAGAATTCTTTCATACAAGATTTGTTTTCTATCTACCCAAGAACACAGACAAACTACCAAAACATAACTACTGGGGAATTTAAAAAAAGATTTAATGAGATTATTCTCGAAGAGAAAAGGTACGGCTTCCAGAATTTGCCGTATGACCAAATGCGCGAAACAATTAATACGCGTCTTAAATATAGTGGAATTGTCGAAAAAGCTGTAAGTTTTCAAACTTTCCAAGACGCAGAGAACCGCTTTAAACAAATGAACGATTTCTTAGATAAGATAAATAAAACAAAAGATCTCAAAGAAGTTTTCGAACTGCAAACACGCATCAAGACCATGTCAGCCATGATCCAAAATGAATATACAAAGCTACAAATGGTCAGAAATTTAAGCGATGACGAAGAGACTCTTATCGAAATACAAAAACGTAAATTGTACAGAAAAATTGTAACCTCTAACTACAAAAATATGCCTATAATAAGATCTAACCAATAAAGCTTTTTACAGCATTTGCTTTTTTTCATGAAAACAAAAACCAATGTAGAAGGTTCAGTACTCTCTGAACAATTAAGAGAAGCACAAAGATTTTATCAAAGCCAAGATATCGTGCTGAAAACACTTAGGTAATGTATAAATGAAAATGAGGCGTTTAGCATATATCTATGTTCCAAGGTGATAAAAAGTTGAAAATTTGTTAAAGAGGAATTCCATGGACTTTACAGTGTTCACGCAACTTTTCAATAAAATTGATCAGATAACAAAAACATATGTCACGGATATTTCCTCAAAAGCAATTGTTAC
>NZ_JBHIRJ010000089.1:0-1394 GCF_042197045.1 Bartonella sp. AA74HLJMH | reverse complement strand
TACTGAAACAGTCCAATTTAACGGTTCTTTCAATTTCCACCCCGTTTCTTGTAGCGACAGGCAAAGCGCAATTAACCTTGAAAAAAGGAACACGCATAACTTTGGCATTAGGCAATGATATTTTAGTTGCAAGTTATACGGTAGATACAAGAATAAGCGTTCCTTCTCTTTCGGCGGGTAAGGATTATTATGTTTATTTGGTTTCTGATGGAGGACAGTCTCATAAATTTGTTTTATCAGAAAACTCTACGTATCCAAGGGATTACACAGTGAGTAATTCGCGAAAGATAGGAGGGTTTCATACGCTCTGTGCGGATGTTGGTACGATTTCCGGTCATCCATTGTCTGGTTATAGAGCAGGGGATATTTTACCCAATTCAGTTTGGTGTCTCAATCACCGTCCGCATAGTTCACCAGAAGGTATGGTTTATGACCCCTCTACAGATCTTTGGGTTGATATTTATCTTCAGTCAGGCACCGGTGAAAATACGCGCTCGGCATATGGTGTTCCGATCACAACAGGTCGTACCTATACAGATCATGTAACGGATATGATGCGTGTCAAGAAATCCTTACTGAGTGATGTGGAATTTGCTTCAACCATGTATGGAAGTAATGACAAAACAAGTATTAAAGGTAAGACTCCCCCCTCTCCTAAGACTTCAGGAGGTCACGTTGATACAGCAAATCGTCGTATGATCTCGCATATCGGTTGTGAGGAAGGTTGCGGTTATGTTTGGCAGTTTTTAGCAGGAACGTTTCCTATGCAAATAACGAATAGGGGGCAGGCTAGGTTAGAAATGAGATGGTTATCAGGAGGAGGAGGGTGGAGTCATGGTGTAGATAGTGGATGTTTTGCACGCTCCACGGTATCTTATTCTAGAGGTAATGAACAATTATGTGCGCGTGGTTGTAGCCATTCCCGTGATTTGTGAGGAGGGGTAGATGATAGATTATCCAGAACATTTAAATAGCAAGCAAGATTATCTGAACATGCTTTCTTTTGACAAAGTTGAAACGGTAAGAAGGCTAGAGATGCTTTTAGCAACACGTTTTTATTGGGTCTTTGTTAAAGAGCTTGGAGAGGGAGAAGAGGGGATTGAAGATGACACGCATAAGGTTTGTCTAACAACAACCATGCCGTTTGATTTAAATGGTGATTTTGTCGAAAAGCGTTGTCAGTATGAATTACAGGAAAGCGAATATGCGCCGCTCTTTCAACTTGGCTTTCGTGTTGAAGAAGTCGAGCAGCTGATCAAAGAGCATAGCCAATAGAGATCATAAGAAAACATTTTTATCCAGCCCCACTTTTGTGGGGCTTTTTTTATGGAGCGTCAGATGAGAAAGATATCGAAAGAAGGATTAGAGCTTATCAAACAATGGGAAGGTTTGCG
>NZ_JBHIRJ010000088.1:0-1437 GCF_042197045.1 Bartonella sp. AA74HLJMH | reverse complement strand
GGTTATGCACCCCATATCTTAAGATTGACCAGTGACATAAGCCGCCCATTTATCCATATAAACACGGCGCTGTTCTAGATAGTCAGTACGACGATAGGCACGCTCTACTTTGCCGCCAACTGTATGACTTAGAATAGTTTCAGCGACCTCATAGGGAGCATCGGTTGTTTCAGCAAGCCAATTGCGTAAACTAGAACGAAAACCATGCGGGCAGGCTTCAAGTTTATTGTCTCTCATATATTTTGCCATACAATTCTCAGCAAGGGGAGCACGACCGGAAAAAGACAGAATGAAATTACTTTTGGAAATACAACGGGCTTGTTTAATCACTTTTAGCGCTTCAGATGATAGAGGTACGCGAAATTCTGTTGTAGCGTCACGCAAACCTTTCATATTCTCAGCAGGAATAGTCCATACATCATCTTCAATCTGATCTTCACGAATATGACGCAAAGGGTTGGTACGAACGCCTGTCAGGATAAGCAAGCGCAAAGCCAGTTGTGTTATGTTTTGTGTTTTACAGAGTAACTGATAAAAGGCGGGAACATCTTTCCAATCCATTGCAGGTCTATTAGTGGTTTTATGACGTTGTTTACCTAAGAGCGCGCGTGCTTTTTCTGTTGCTTGTAAATCAACATCTAACCCTAATGCAGCCGCATGTTTGAGACAAAGATTAAGACGATTTAGTGCTTTCTCTGCTGTTGCAGCTTTTGTATGCCAGATAGGAGCAAGGGTATTGCGTATCTCTGTTTGTGTAATCTCTGAAACGGGCAGACAGCCCAATTTAGGGAGAATATGAAGGCGTAATGGTAAAAACCAATCACAAGCTTTACCATCTCTTTTTAATTCAGCTTTACGGCTTTCAAAAGCATCTAAAGCAATGTTTTTTAAATAATGAAGATTACGCATTGCCTCACGCTTTTGTTTATCGCGTTCTTTAATGGGGTCACGACCCTCATGTAAAACAGCACGCCATTGGTTTGCCAATTCACGGGCTTTTTTTAAAGAGACATGTCTTAAGGCGCCCAAGCCCATTTCACGGCGCCGACCGTGAATGGTATAACGATAAAGCCATTGAGCACCACCATCTTTACGCTTATGGAGGATCAAGCCGGCACCATCATTATATTTGCCAGCTCCCAATGTTGCGACAGCCCTTGCGTTAAGACGATTCATAAGAACCATTTTCATTCCTTTCTTATACAGTTTTACCCACACGCCAGCCCCGCTTATGCCGTGCAAGCAAATGGGTTTGTTTGATTCAATATAAACAGACTTGAAATGAGAGAATCTTACAATATTCGGGACTCTCATTCAACATACAAAACAGTGAATTATCATTATAAATCAGTGTGTTGTAGGTTTACAGAAAAAGACAAGCCGCCGCGTTTACCTTGGTTTATCAGGAGCCCCTTTGCTAATTTTTTATATTATTCA
>NZ_JBHIRJ010000087.1:0-1519 GCF_042197045.1 Bartonella sp. AA74HLJMH | reverse complement strand
TTGCTTTGCATGCGCAAACAAATCTCAGCCAAACGGGGCGCATTGTCTCTAAAAAGCGGATAGAGCTTTCCAGTGATGGCATATTGACAATGGGCGAGACAAGTGAGGTTGGCGCCTATGATGTAACGCTGAAGGCAGGCACACTCACCCAAACTGGGCTTGTGGAAGCGCAAGGCGGGGTACTGACTCTCAACAGTCATGATGTTTTAAGCAATTCCGGTATTATGGTGGGCGGTGTTGTTGATGCGAAGCTTGGGTCTTTAGCCAATTCCGGTCAGCTTTTAGCCAGTGACAGTTTTACGCTTGTGGCAAAAAGTCATGATCCGTCATTGGGGCAAGTTGCTCTGGTTTTAAATGGTGAAGACGGTGTTCTCAAAAGTGGTGGTGCTTTTGTCTTAACTGCAGATGTTTTGGACAATGCCGGCAGTATTGGCTCAAGTGGTGATGGGGTTGCGCTCAATGTGAGCGCTGATCTGAGTAATAGTGGGCTGATTTATGCCAAGAAATCTGCCATTTTCTCCTTAGATGGGGATTTTATCAATAAGTTTGCCGATGTCATTGCTGAAGACAATCTCATCATCCGTGGTTTAAGTGGAGAGCGGGCTGGTCATGTGATCAACAGCTCGGGTCTTTTAGAAGCCGTGTCAGGCGATATGATCTTCGATGTCTCTGCTCTCACCAACATGCGTGAAGGCGGGGTTGAAGTTAGCGATAAAGTGATTTCTCACAGTTACGTGCGAGGAGAATGGGAAAATATCCCAAATGTTGATAAACACACAAGGATCAAGAAAAATATCGACACTACGATCATTCGTCAGCAGCCTCATTTTACCAATAATGCTGCCCAGATTTTGGTAGGGCGTCATCTCACGGTCCATGCCGGTGATATCCGCAATAGCTATAGTTTGATTGCTGCTAATGGCAACATTGAGATGCAGGGTGATACGCTGCTCAATGAGGGGCGTGATTTAATTGAAACAACCAAGATTGTAACTGAAACACGCTACAGATATAAGCAATGTAGTGCCACAAATCCAGCATGTATAGGGCAAGGTGCAGAAGAATGGGATGGTCCTACTTTTACCCAAACACTCAAACGCACTTATGATGCTGTTTATGGCACGATTGAAGCTGGTGGCACGCTTGATGCCAAGTTGACAGGCTATATTGACAATCATGCAGTGCGTGAGGGGGTTGAGCAAGTTGGCTTAAGCTCTGGTGATAAAGGTTTGGCTGGTGTTAAAAACACCGATTTTGACGGTTCTAAACCACTGATTAGTGATGATCGATTAGATGGGATTATCAATGGTTTGAAAGGGCACAAAGGGCTTTTTGCACCAAGCACAAAAACACCCGCACCAGAATCCATACAGGTGCCAACGCAAGACGGGCTTAACTCTGTCAAGACAGAGTTAGCTGGCAGCCAATCACCGGATGTGCCGTTTTTAGTCGAGACGCGTCCAGATTTTATCAACCCAAGTAAATTTTTAGGATCGGACTATTACTTAAAAAAGATTGG
>NZ_JBHIRJ010000086.1:0-1534 GCF_042197045.1 Bartonella sp. AA74HLJMH | reverse complement strand
ATACTATGGCGATCCCAAACTTGGATGCATGTTTGTGTGGTTGTCATAACTTTCGCTCCTGCTTCAAACGGATGCTCCCACATCCGTTTTTTGTGGGGTTAATTGTAAAATATCTGCCCTCTATATCGGGCGGTAATAATAGGTATACAGCCTAAATAGGCTTTTGTAAATACCCAAATGTCATTTGGAGTGATTTTTTTGGCACGCCCTGAAAAAGAACCTACAACAGAACTGGCAAAACGATTGCGTGAAATACGACACACCCTTGGTTTTACAGAGCGCAAACAATTTGCTAAACATTTTGATATTCCCGAAACGACTATGCGCAATTATGAAACGGGTTTACGAGAGCCTCCTGCATCTATACTGCGAATATATAAAGATCGCTGTGGAATATCCTTAGACTGGCTTGTCACTGGTGAAGGCGAAATGTTTAGTGACATGGCAAAAGCGAAAGCAGCAGGTTTTAAAGCACCCACCATCCCTGCTGGTCTCATGAAAAAGCTTGGTCGCATAGCTTATACAACCTATCGCGATGCTAAAATAAAACTCCCCCCTGAAGATATAGCGGAACTCGCGGCGGAACTTTATAGAAAACTGCAAGAGCTTGTTCAAGACATCAACGACATGGAAGAAGTAGAGGCAACTTTCCCTCTTCTTAAAATTCATTTAAAGCGTCAAATAGAAGCTGAAAGAGTACATCTAGAAACTACACAAAATACGGCTTAATGCTACTCTAAAATGAATGGGGAATCTCTTTTTAAAATCCTGTAATTTAAAACGAGACTCAATATAAATAAGGAGCATTTTTGGCACGCCCTAAAAAAGAACCTAAAACAGAACTAGCAAAGCGGCTATGTGAAGTGCGACGCGCCCTTGGTTTCACGGAACGCAAGCAATTTGCTAAACATTTTGAAATTCCTGAAACGACTATGCGTAATTATGAAACGGGTTTGCAAGAACCCCCTGCATCTATAATGCGAATATATAAAGATCGCTGTGGAATATCCTTAGATTGGCTCGTCACTGGTGAAGGTGAAATGTTTAGTGACATGGCAAAAGCGAAAGCAGCAGGTTTTAAAGCGCCTACCATCCCTGCTGGTCTCATGAAAAAGCTTGGTCGCATAGCTTATACAACCTATCGCGATGCAAATATAAAAATCCCTCCTGAAGATATAGCGGAACTCGCGGCGGAACTTTATAGAAAACTGCAAGAGCTTGTTCAAGACATCAACGACACGGAAGAAGTAGAGCTTATTTTACCTCTTCTAAAACTGCATTTAAAGCGTCAAATAGAGGCTAAAAATGCACATCCAGAAACTACATAAGATACAGCTTAATGCCTCTCTAAAATGAAAAATGAAAGTGGAAATCTTTTTACATTAAAAAATTTATATAAATTATTGATAAAAAATACTTTTTACTCAATTTTTAGAGATTTCCACTTATATATGGAAATCTTTTTTGCTTTTTTGGTTATTTTTGGCTGATTTTGACGTCAATTGAACTTTTGGAGTGATTTTTTTCACAGGGT
>NZ_JBHIRJ010000085.1:0-1576 GCF_042197045.1 Bartonella sp. AA74HLJMH | reverse complement strand
TGGTCATGATATATTTGATGTATTGCAAAGCTCTTTAACACTTTGCAATACATTGAATTTTATCGGGAATGGATTACCATGTTGTGTAGAGAATTTTGTTTCAAAACATTCTATTGGGAAGAGAGGTTATTTATTTCGATAAATTCTACGTATATAGATATTAATATTTGATATTTCAATTTATATGTATAAAAAGTAATAAATTTGTTTGTTGCAAAAGACAGGTGTAACGAATAAAGCAAAATTTAGTGTTTCTGAAAAAATGGGGACTTTATAAAATGTTTTGGTGAGAAAAACTGTTGTATGCGGGTACGTGGGGAAACATCAAGCTACTCTTCTCATACCTCAGGTTACATTCCTTATGACTTAAAATATGATAATCTATAGGTTCGAAGCTGTTATTTGATACGGAGTTATAATAAAATTCGAATTTTCTTCTGAAGAAGGGTGAAAATGGTTACGAAAAAATTTATTCAGGATCATCAAAATATCAAATTGTTTTGAGGCTTTTGAAGCAATTAGAGTAGCGCTTTGATGATACTTTTTAGAAAATCGCAAGAAGAAACTTGAAAAAGAAATCTTTTTAATGAAGCAAGGAAGGATTTTGGTCTGATATGCTCTGAATTATAAGTGCCGTGATGTCGTGTGCTATCGTGCGTGATAGCTTCATTTTAATCAGATCGTTTTGCGTTGCATATGTTCGTTTGTTCTATACGTATTTAGGAGGGAAGGAGCTTTTGAAAAGTGGCTGCTGCTTTTAGAGATTTTGATATTTTACCTCTAGGAGGCGTGTTTTCTAAGCATGATCTTATCATTTTTGCATGTTGTCACATGGGAAGTTATACAATAACCTTAAATCTTAAAAGGAAAATTCTATGAACGGGAAAAGAAAAATATTGAAAAAGGGCAGTTCTTTTGTTTCTGCTGTTCTTGCAATGGGGATGTTTGTGCAACAAGTTTCAGCGAAAACACCCGCCGATACGCTTGTGATGGCTTGGAATCTTGATACAATAAGTACATTTGATCCCGCACAAATCAATGACCGTTATGGTAATGAAGTTCTTGTTAATGTTTGTGATAATTTAGTCGTTTCTGCTACAGATGATGCTGCTAAAATGGTTCCTTCTTTAGCGAAGAGTTGGGATGTTTCAAGTGATGATCAGAGTACGGTGATTACTTTTCATTTGCGTGATGGTTTGAAGTTCAACGATGGTCGTCCTGCGAATGCCAATGATCTTATTTGGAGCATGAAGCGGGTTGTTCAATTGAAGATGGCTACTGCGGCGACATTTAATGAATATGGGATTACAGAACAAAACGTTGATGAGGCTTTTCAAGCACCGGACGACAAAACGGTTGTGATGAAATTTGATAAACCTTATCCAGCAGAGCTCATTCTTAGCCATTTTGCCACTAGTCGTACTCTTGCTTTGCTTGATCGTGAGACACTCATGAAACACGAAAAAAATGGTGATATGGGAAACCGGTATTTGGCAAGCCATTCTGCTTGTGTTGGTCCTTATCAGCTAGAGAGTTGGCGCCCTGGAGAAGGAATTTTGTTGCGTGCAAGCTCCAA
>NZ_JBHIRJ010000084.1:0-1643 GCF_042197045.1 Bartonella sp. AA74HLJMH | reverse complement strand
TTGCAATAATAATAAAGAAAGGGAGGTGAAGTATGTCAACTAAGTTGCCATGGACGAGGCTTTTTGCAGACAAGTGGCTACTTGATCTTGCATATTTGCCAGCTTTTGAAGGTTTCATATATGTTAAGTTGCGCTTTCAAATGCTTCGCACAGGAGAGCCGCTTACGAATAATTTTAAAGTGTTATCTTTATTGGCTGGCTGCTCAGTAAAAAAATTTCAGAAGGCATTAGATCTTTTATTAGAAACTGGACATATCATTTGTTTAGAAGATGGTCGGTTGTGGAACCCAGATGTTGAATTAGAATTAAATGATAGCAAAGAGAAATCAGAAGCAGCAACAAAAGCAGCTCATTCTAGATGGCATAAAACAAAAGGTAAAAATGACAATAATCATATAAAAGAAAACGCATATGCGGATTGCATGCAGAGCGCATACGATGCGCATAGTGTTGCGCAATGCGAACGCAATGCCATTAACAATAACATTAACATATATAAAAAAAATAAAACTAACGTTTTATTAAAAAAAGAAATTGATTTTGAAGATTTAGAAACAATCGATTTGGTTGACGAGCCAATCGAGTGTGATGTTGAAAGCCAATCAAAGCAAACCAACCAATCAATCATTCACGAGCAAGAAAGCGTTCCTAAGAAAGCCAAGCGAAGTAAGGGGAAAAAAGAACTTGGAAGCGTACCAGAAGATTTTGAACCTGATTTGCAATACGCAATCGATAAAGGCTTAACGCAGGATGAGGCGTTATTAGAATTCGAAAGATTTAAACTTCATTGGAAAGCCAACCCATGTCGAAATGCAAACAATCGCGATTGGCAAAGTGCTTGGTGTGGTTGGATTATTAACCAGAATGGAACGCTCGCCAAGAAATTAGAACAGGAGAAACGATATGCAAACGAACGCTATAAGCTCTCAACAAATAACTTCACAAACAGCCTTTCACAAAGCTTCAGTACACTCAAAGCAGCAATCACCACTAGCGATTCTTATGGATCAGAATGCAGCAGAGATACAGAGGCTATCAGTTCATTTGCAAGCACTTGCCAAGAGAGTGGACCGGAGTGTGTACCCTCCAACCTCTATGCATGGAAAGCCGTTGACGCTGGAGGAGAGATCGCAAGTTTTGCAAGACTGTAATCGCTTACAAGCACTGCTTTCACGGAAAGTTACGGTTGAACATATCGAGGCGGCTGCTTATTTGCTTTCTGGTCTAAAAATACCGGCAAATATAGACCCTAATGTTATCGCTTTAAATTACAGCATAGCCTTATCAGATGCTTCAGAATACGCTCTAAAGCAGGCTGTTAAGGATATCATATGCGGAAAAGCAAAAGGATTATCGAAAACCTTTATGCCAACAGGAGCAGAGCTTGCAGAGTATTGCAGAAATTTGAAAGCAGAGCTTTTTTCGGGAGCATCAGTCATGAAATCGCATTTAAAAGCATTGAAGGATAAACAGCAAAGTAGTGAAGTTTGCTGATGATTTTGAGAATATATATGCGTTTAAATTGACAGAAAGGCACCGTACAGAGCGATTTAAAGATTTTGTGATAAAACCACATTGAAATTAAAAACGCTTCTATACGGTCCATTTTGAGGCAAATAAACCCATTGGTAAAGTTATGGATT
>NZ_JBHIRJ010000083.1:0-1663 GCF_042197045.1 Bartonella sp. AA74HLJMH | reverse complement strand
CCTTTAAAGATGGAGCTCTTACACAGCCAACGTATAAATTATCTTACATTGCTAAAGATGGAGTTGTAACAGAGAGTTCGTTTCAAGGTGTTGGAACTGCATTTGCAGGTCTTGACACGAATATCAAGACTATGAATCAGCGCATTAAGGAAGTATCTGAAGGAGTTGCGCATGATTCCTTGTTATGGAGCAAGGAAGCCGATGCGTTTGTAGCGCGTCATGAAAAGAAGCGAGAAGAAAAAGGCAGAGCTGTAGCAACACAAGAAAATAGCAAGATTACATTTCTTGCCACAGGAGATATTACGAAAGATTCCACAGACGCCATAAATGGCTCGCAGCTTCATACATTAGGCACAGGGGTTGCCTCGTATTTTGGCGGTGATGCTAAGTATGAGAATGGTCAATGGACAGCCCCAAACTTCAAGGTTACAACAGTCAAAGAAGATGGTAACTCTGAAGAGAAGAAATATGACACTGTAGCGGAGGCTTTGGCGGGTGTTGGCACTTCCCTCACAAATGTAAAAAATGAAATTACCAATGAAATTGCCAATGTGAAAGGCGATAGCCTTGTTAAGAAAGATGCAGATACACATCTTATCACTATTGGAGCTGCAGTAGAAGGCAGTAAAATCACTGTTGCCAATAAGACTGGTGTGGCACGGATTATTTCTGGTGTTGCCGCTGGTACTGAAGAAACTGATGCGGTGAATTTTTCGCAATTAAAAGATGTCAAAGAACAAGTAGCAGCCAGTAGCTTCGTTAAACAGGATTCAGAAACGAAACATATCAATATTGGAAAAGAAACAGATGGTGATAAAATTGATATTGCCAACAACAAAAATGATAATCGTACTCTTACAGGTATAAAGAATGGCACTCTCTCAGCGGATTCCAATGAAGCGGTCAATGGTTCCCAACTTTTTGCAACAAATACTGAAATTGCTAATGTAAGAGACAGTATCCTTGTTAAGCAAGCAACAGAGATGACTTTATCGCGTAGTCTCCGTGATGGAGGAACAGGTCTTATCACTATTGGTAAGGGAACTGGTGGTGCCGAAATTAGTATTTTGAACAAAGAGAATGAAGGACGGAAGCTTTCCGGTTTACTCGACGGGGATATCAGTGAAAACTCAAAGGAAGCTGTAAGTGGTGGTCAGATTCATACTCTAGGTAGCAGTGTTGCATCTTATTTTGGTGGTGATGCAGCATTTTCAGCGGGTGTTTTTACAGCGCCAACTTATAACATCTCTAATGTTTCTGACGATGGTACGGTAACGACTAAATCACATAACGATGTTGGTTCAGCTTTTTCTGATCTTGATACGAGTGTCAAGAATGTGAATACTCATCTAACGAATGAGGTCAAAAATTTTACTGAAAAACTAACGAATATTACACAAGAAGTCCAAGGCGATGCTTTATTGTGGAGCAAAACTGATAAAGCCTTTGTAGCGCAGCATGGTGAAAAAGAAGGTGAAAAAACAAACAGCAAGATTACATCGCTGGCTGATGGTTCTATTGTAGCTGGTTCGAGCGATGCTGTTACGGGTGGTCAGATTAATAAAATTGGTGGTGATATTGCTAAATTTTTAGGTGGAGAAGCATCCTTTAAAGATGGAGCTCTTACACAGCCAACGTATAAATTATCTTACATTGCTAAAGA
>NZ_JBHIRJ010000082.1:0-1669 GCF_042197045.1 Bartonella sp. AA74HLJMH | reverse complement strand
TATGCCATTTAGTCACTGGATAACAACCAGACAAATATTGCCAAACATAACCGCAACCATCCTCACAACCGATATGCGAAATCATCCGTCTATTGTTTGTATCAACATGTCCTCCAGACGTCTTAGGAGAAGGCGCTTGATTGCCGACAATACTGGTTGCTTGATTACTTCCATACATGCATGGCGAAAACTCATCACTCGTCAAAAATCTCTTATTAACAGACCAAAAATCAAAGGCATGATTCGCATAGCTACGATTGCTCGTAATCGGAACACTATATGCCGACTTTGCATTTACACCTGTCCCTGATTGAAGATAAATATCAACCCAAATATTATGCCACGGATTGTAAACCATCCCTTCTGGACTACTACGTGGGCGGTGATTTAAACACCAAACAGACTTGGGCAAAACATCCCCCGCTTGATAACCCGATAAGAGATGACCTTCAATCTCACCAACATCCGCACATAGCGTATGAAATCCACCGATCTTTTCAGAATTATCCTTTGTATAGCCATCAGGAGCCGTCGGATTTTGCGAAAGCTCAAAGGATAGCTCATTCGTCTGATCTTTTAAGATGAGATATATATAATAATCCTTTCCTGCTTCAAGATCTTCGTCAAAAGTCATCCTTCCACGCCCTGGAATGCGGTAAAAGAGGTACCTACCCCCATTCTCTTCACCATGATAAAAGCGAAAACATGCCCCGTCATTGATCACAAGACCTTTTCTATTTTTCGGATCGGCTTCCAGAATTCTGTCAGGTTGATGAAAACGCACATTCTCTAAAAAATTAGTGGAAAGAGAACCTACCTTACTTTGAAGTTCAGAAAGACTGTCACTGTTCCTCTGTGCCTTCTCTTGAACTTCTGTCAATGCACTCTTCGCTTCTTCCGCTAACACTTTTGCCTCAGAGGCGGCTGTATTCGCAGAATTTGTCGTTGCTGTCACCGTGTCTAATGAACTCTTGACCTCTCTAAGCCCTTGCTTCGTCGTATCAGCTTCTTCTTTTGCTTGCTCCGCAACACTCTTCGCTTCTTCTGCTGTCGACTTCGCAGTCTCGGCTACTTCCTTGGCTTCTTTTGATAAACTTTTTGCACTCAAAGCGGTTTGGCTTGCTTGATCACTCGTGGATTTTGCTTCATTGGCTATTGTTTCTAAGCCTTCTGCTTTAGATTTTGCATCGCTAGCCTCTCTTAGTGCTTGATCTACTTTCTCTGTTACACTCTCTGCTGCACTTTTCGCCGATTCCGCCAAACCCTTCGCTTCTGAAGCTGTTTGCGAGGCTTGTTCCACTCCTGTTTGCGCCGATTCGGCAACTATCTTAACAGTTGCAACAGATGCCTTGACTTCAGCACAAGCATTCTTGGATTGTTCTGAAAGAGCTTTTGCCTCTTCTGCCATTTGCTTGGCGGCATCTGATGCACTCTTGGATTCTTCTGCTAATCCCTTGGCTGTATCCGCTGTATCTTTTGCAAGATTAGCGGTTGTCGTAGCTGCTGTAACCGCTTCACCCGTTTTCGTCACCTCTGTAAGCGCTTGATCAGAAACCCTTTTCGCCTCTTCTGCAACCTGTTGCGCACTATTTGCACGCGCCATGGCTTTTTCCGACTCTTGTCTTGCATTAACAACCTGCTCTAACGGCGCAAAGGTTTCATACGAATA
>NZ_JBHIRJ010000081.1:0-1784 GCF_042197045.1 Bartonella sp. AA74HLJMH | reverse complement strand
AAAGCCAGAGATTACAAGTGCTATTGTAAAAAAAGCCAATGAGAGATTAATTGCCAATATACAGTACCAACTTGCTCGTCAAGAATACGCTGCTAATAAGAAAGGTAGAGAAGCGCGTTTATACTTTATCAAATGTGAACGGCTTTTGAAACAAGTAGCAACCCCACAAGTTGACTACTCTAAACCCGAAGCATTGCTTGGTGTTTTGAATCACTTACAAAATCAAATAGAGCAGAAAGATCATGTTATTGCTGAATTAGCACCAAAAGCAGAAGCTTTGGATGGCTTAAAACGTTCTGATGGGTTGTTCGGTTTGATAGAAGCAGCAAAGATGTTAGAGGTACGACCAAAGGACTTAACCGATTATTTGCGTAAACATGACTGGGTATATCGACGGGCTCCAGGGGCACCTCTGTTACCTTATCAGGATAAGATAAAGAAAGGATTTATGGACTGTCCTGCTATTACCATTCAAAGACCGGATGGTACAGAGAAGGTACTCCCTTCAACAAAAATTACATCCAGAGGATTGGCATGTTTGAGAGAGCAAATCTTTGGGGGTGTGCAATGAATAGCAGTGTCGACTTCTTATGCGATTTGTGGATGGCATTGTTTAAGCTTTCTAACCATCGAGGCATTGGAGATAAGAACTGCAATGCTATAGTTGAGGTTATGGAATCGGTCGTAGATGCTCTGGTTTTAAAGCTTCAAGATGACGTGCCCAATATTACAAAAATCTTGGCAATTTTGACAGATTTTGGAGCTTCAGAACTTCCACATAGCATGGATTCTTTGTTGCGAACTTACGAACCAGATTTAGACAACCCCATTAAAAAGGTTGCTTAACTTAAAAACACAACTCCCCTCCCTGTTCTTAAAATGGGGAGTGCTCAAGAGACTTCTTTAGGTAAGAACTCAAAATGAACGGATTTAAAACCAGTTAAGTCATAATCTGTAAAATCTGCAGTATCGACAAAGTTTTCTGCTTCTTTATCCGTCTTAAAAACGGGTATTTGTTTTAATTTAGAGGTTTTCATAAAAATTAAATTTCTTTTGATGTGTATAGAATTTTAAAAAATTCAAAGTTTAGAAGAAATGTATCTGTTTAAACTCACACCATTTTCAGCGGCTTGTATTGCAAGTTTTCTATGGAGTTCTGGTGGTATTCTTAATTGAAACTTACCACTGTATTTACCATGTGACAAAGGCACAGGAACTTCTTCTCCATTATGTTGCATGTCCTCAACGACTTCTGAAACAAGGTCCATAATACCTTTTAAAGCTTTCTCTGCTTGAGCATCTAACCATGAAAGGGATGGGAATTCTGCACACAATCCGACATATTCCTCATCTTCTTGCGACCACAAAACACGATATGTATAATGATTATTGTTCATGTTTCATCCTTTCTATCGCTTGTAAGACTTGTTTGACTTGATAAGCTTTTGCTTTGTTACCAGAATCTTTTTGAATATTCACACGAGGATCACCAAGCCACGGTGTTTTAAAAACAAAGTGGCTTGTACCATTGTTCCGTGGTTCTCCAAAGAAATAGACACATACAACCAACAAATCTGAAAACTTGATGTTCTTTGGTGACGCTTTCATCAAGCTGATTATTTTTTCAACTTTATTGTTCATAACCAATAATAGTATCATTATTAATCCTAGTCAATCATTTTATACACTTAATTGGACAGGAACACTCATGCATCCGAGAGAAACGATAAGGGAAAGCTTTGTTGCTTTGATAAAGGCAGCAAAGACGGTAGCTGGTGACAATG
>NZ_JBHIRJ010000080.1:0-1805 GCF_042197045.1 Bartonella sp. AA74HLJMH | reverse complement strand
GTTCACAATGATGTGACCAATGTAGTCAGTGATAGCCTTGCCAAGCAGGATGAAAAGACAAAAGTTATCACTATTGGTAAAGAAGTAGAAGGCAATGAAATCAATATCGCAAATAAAGACAAAGGGGATAGAATTCTTTCCGGTGTGAAAGAAGCCGTGAGAGGTAATGAAGCTGTTAATAAAGACCAGCTTGATAAAAGTCTGAAGGAGCTTTCTAACAATCTTCAGTCTGATGAATCGGCTGTTGTTCACTATGATAAACAAGGTGATGATAATAGCAGCACTAATTATGCGAGTGTGACTTTGGGTAAAGGTAAGGGTTCTGCATCTGTTGGTTTGCATAATGTTGCCGAAGGTCAGATTAGTGAGAATTCGCATGATGCGGTTAATGGCGGTCAGATTTCTAAGGTTTCTCAGGATATTGCGAAATACTTAGGTGGAGGTACAAGCTTTAAAGATGGTACTTTCACGGGTCCAACCTATAAATTATCCAGTGTTGATGCAAAAGGCGAGGTAGTAGAAAAATCCTATGGTGATGTTGGTTTAGCCATTGAAGGTATTGATACGAATTTCAAGAATGTGAATAACAACCTAACGAATAAGTTTAATGAACTTACTGAAAACATCACGAATATTACTCAGGAAGTTCAAGGCGATGCGCTGTTGTGGAATAAGGACGCAGATGCGTTTGTAGCGACGCATGGAGACAATAAAGAGAACAGCAAGCTTACATCACTTGCAGCTGGCTCTATAGTATCAGGCTCGAGTGATGCGATTACCGGTGGACAGATTTATGATCTGCAAAAACAGTTTGCTGGCTATTTTGGTGGTGGTGCTGGTTATAATGAGAAAGGCGAATGGCAAGATCCGGATTTCCAAATTCAGACTTTCAGCAATGATGGTACGAAAGGTGATAAGAAGAGCAGTAATAATGTTGCAGGTGCTTTTAATGACATTAATGACAGCATGAGCACTATCAACGCTCGTATTAAGGAAGTTTCAGAAGGAGTTGCACAAGATTCTTTATCATGGAGCAAGGCTGAAGGTGCTTTTGTCGCCTTGCATGGAGAAAAAGATGGTGAGAAGACACACAGCAAAATCACATCACTTGCAAATGGTGATATTACTGCTAGCTCAAGCGATGCTGTAGCAGGAAATCAGCTATATGCTCTAGGTAACAGTGTTGCGCAGTCTTTAGGTGGTGATGCTAGTTATGCAGGTGGCGCTTGGACGGCTCCAAGTTTCAAAGTTAAGATCGTTAATGAGGATGGTACTAAAGTTGAAGAGAAGAAGTATGATACTGTATCGGAAGCATTTGCTGGTGTAGGAACATCTTTTGAGAATCTTCAAAAAGAGTTTACTCAAAACAACACGGAGGTTACTGAAAATATTAAGCAGAATGCGTTGTTGTGGAGTGATTCTGAAAAGGCGTTTGTAGCAACACATGGAGAGGGTGATGAGAAAGGCAACAGTAAAATTAAGTTTCTTTCCAATGGAGAGGTTTCTGCAAGCTCAAGTGAAGCGGTCAATGGTTCTCAGCTTTTTGAGACGAATAAGACTGTTGCAACTTATTTAGGTGGTGGCGCTGAATATAAGGAAGGTCAATGGAGTACTCCAAGCTTCAAAGTTAAGATCGTCAAAGAAGATGGCAGTGCCGTTGAAGAGCAGAGCTATGATGATGTTGCGTCTGCCTTTGCTGGTGTTGGTGATTCATTCATGAATATTCATAAAGAGCTTCAGAATGAGATTAATAAAGTTGTAGGAGATAGTCTTGTTAAGCAGGATGATGCTACGAAGGTAATCAA
>NZ_JBHIRJ010000079.1:0-1834 GCF_042197045.1 Bartonella sp. AA74HLJMH | reverse complement strand
TTTGAGTTGTCCTTCATCACAAAAAATATCATGTCCCAACTGATGCAAATCTTGGTGCCATTCCACCACGCTTATCGATACACCACGCTGCTTAATCGCCGCAGAGATAATCGGTTCAATTTGCACCTCACGCGGGGCACTCAAATGCGTTAGCCCCCACAATTGCCCGCTATGACAAAGCACCGCAATGGCTTCTGCTAAAAGCCAACTGGAAACATCACGCTCTTTACCTGTGGTAATAATAAAAGCCCCTAAATGAAGATCCGCACTCATGTGCCCACTTGCTACAGGATTCAAACGGCTTTCTAACACCGCAACCCGTATTGCTGGAGCCACCAGCATCTGTGTTTCAAGCTCTTCTAAGTTAAAACGTCCAAATTGACAGCCGCAATCACGCACATCCGGTAAAGCGCCTTTAAGGCTTCTTATCACCGCTTCACGAAACTGATTAATGCGCCCAGCATTTTTAATCGTTTGACTCATGCAAAGACCCTTTCCAGCCAGTCTTCTGTCGCTTTGACAATTTCCACTTTATTGTGCTCTGAAAGCCCCAAATAAGGGCGTGCGGGCATGGTCACTTGATGCACACAAACAAAGCGGTGTGCATTGCCGCTTTTAAGAAAAAAGCGCAGTGTCTTGCCATTTTTCGGGCGAATAACCCCACCCAATTGATGAATCCGCGCATAAACCAACCCAGAGCCCACAATCACCTGTTCTGGTGAAGCTTTCATATCAATGGAGCGTGAAAGCGCCCCACTGGCATAAAGAATGGAGGTGCGGGCATGATTGTTTTTCCACTTCTCTCCTTGAGCAGACATTTTTTCACTTTGAATCCGCTGCCTTGTGCTTTCTTGAATGAGACGCCCAACCCCTTGTGCCAAAGTCCCCATCGAGCGATCAGCTCCCTTTTGCAAAAAGGATAAAGCCGCTTCAAGCCCTGTCTCTTTAATCTCAATATGGGTTGCAACAGACATATTATCTTCCCATCAAACGCGGCTTGGCATGGAAGAAAGCCCCATCACGCACGGGACCATCTTCGCTCATAATTTTAGGTTCATCTATGCCTAAACCCGCTTTGCCTTCGGCAATACGTTTCAGCAAATCAACCGCCTGTTTGTAACGATCTTCAATAGTCGTGGTCAGTGCCGTATGGCGTATGGCTAAATTATAAACAGCAATATTGACACAGATCATACCCAGAGCCGCTGGCTGTCCAGCAATGGGGATTGAGTAGCGATGAGACAAATGCACATCAATCTCACCACTTGCCTGTTCGAGCGCGCGGGCAATGGCTTGCTCTGAAAAAACTGGATCAGAATTCTCATCCATCCCGCACAAATCATCCAAGAAGTCATCACCCCAGAGCTCTTCAATCAATGTTTTGCTTGCATAAGCCATGTTTAAAAGTTTCCCTTAGACAACTTCTTGCAACAAAACGCCGGCATCTTTTGCGGCAACCAATTCACACACACGTTCCCCCACACGCACCCGTTTACCACCTGATAAGCCGATATCTGGATCTTGGATCACTCCAGACAAACGTTCGCCCAACTGGGCGCTAAAACCCCAACTGATCACCGAACCATCTGCCTGTTGTTTGGTGGGGTCAATATAAAGCAGTGCAATCTTATTGCCCCACACGCGTGCCAATTGTGCCGAACGCCCTTTACGTGCCAAATTCACTTGCGATTCACCAATGAGTAAACGATCGGGGTGTATTTCCATCAGATCAGCAAATTGCGCCTTGGTGACAAAACCATCAGCAGTGCCACCCCCTTTAACGGCTTTAATGATTTTGGGATGACGTTTGAGTTTTGACCAAACAACTTTGCCC
>NZ_JBHIRJ010000078.1:0-1941 GCF_042197045.1 Bartonella sp. AA74HLJMH | reverse complement strand
GTCGATACCAACAATCAAAATGTTTCATTCAATGATAACGATAATGGCTCTTTAAATGATAAGACTTGTTTAGAAGCTATTCCTTATGAAATCGCATTGCAACAAAATGGTTGGGGGGAATTAAAACCACTTGAATATACTCTCTTACCCGTCGAGTCTTTTCATGCTGCGCAAATGCCTTTAACTTTAAGTCGCTATGTTTATGACGTTGCTGACCGTCAATAAGCTCCTCTTGATTTTGTGGCTGTCGCTGCTTTGTGTGGCTTGGCTGCTCTCATTGGCAATGGCGTGCGGATTGCTCCAAAACAACATGATGATTGGAAGATTGTCCCTAATCTCTGGGGGGCTCTTATTGGTCAACCTTCAACCATGAAAACACCTACCATGCAAGCCGCTTTAACTCCTATCACTTGCCTCCAAAAGAAATGGTATAAAGACTGGCTAAAGCAGAAAGAGAAACAAGAAATTGAAGAGATACTTGAAACTTTAGACAAATTCGAAAAGAAAAAACAAGCCCATAAAGCAATAAAAAAAGGAAATCTTGAAACAGCCCATGCTCTTTTGTCTGAAACCCTCTCTAAAGACAATGCGCGTGATGAGGATGTCTCTCGTTTTATTGTCAATGATGTGACCGTTGAAAAGCTTGGGGAACTTTTAAAAGAAAACCCCCGTGGTCTCTTGATGGTGCGTGATGAATTATCCGGTTTCTTAACAGATATGGAAAGAAAGGAATATCAAACAGACCGTTCCTTTTATTTGGAAGCTTTTAATGGAGATGGTCAATTTACTTATGACCGGATTGGGCGGGGAAGCATTTTTATTCCCAATGCAACCGTCTCTATTATAGGGGGCATTCAACCCTCTCGCATTCTGCCCTTTATACGCAATGTTTTATATGGCAAAGGCAATGATGGTTTCTTACAACGCTTTCAAATGCTGGTCTTTCCCGATGAGACAAAAGATTGGAAATGGGTTGATAGACCGCCCAATCAAGAGGCATGGGAAACTTATGAAGGGGCATTTCGTTCTCTTTATGATAACCCCCTTGGTTCACCAGAACACCCTCTTGTGATGCGCTTTTCTGCTGAAGCTCAAGAGATCTTTCGTGAATGGATGCAAAAGATTTTTAAAGAAGCCAAAGAGAATAACCTTTCTGAAAGCTTACAAGCGCATCTTTTGAAAATGCCTAAGACCATAGTAAGTCTTGCATTGATTTTTGAATTAACCGAAGGGGGGCGTTTTGAAATCAATAAAGGTGCCCTTCAAACAGCCTTGCGATGGGAAAAATATTTGTTCAGTCATGTCAAAAGGCTCTATGCGGCGGCGGATAGCTTAGCAACAGAGGGGGCAAAATTGATTGTCGAGCGCTGTGATCATTTACCCGATGTCTTTACTTTACGTGATATTCATCAAAGAAGTTGGATCGGTTTAACAGATAATAGAGCCGTTAAGCAAGCTTTAGAGCTCTTATGTCGTTCCAATCATATTCGTCAAATAGCAAGCGAAAATAGCTCACAAGGTGGTCGCCCTACCATACGTTATGAATGGCACCCTTTCGTTAAAAACAACAGCATCAAACAATAAAGAAATCTCTTTTGAAGTCTTTAAGACAACCACGCAAAACTCTTTTTATGGCATTCTCATCAAGGAACTTTTTTCCAAAAGTAAATGATCTGAGTGACCTTATCAGAAGAGTTTTGTCAGTCTTGTCAGTTCTTTTTAGAACCTATATTTTTTTAAATGAGAGAAAATTAAAATCATTATATTTCAATATGTTATTTTTTATCAATTTTTCAAAAAACAACCTATATCAATAGTACAACCTATAAATTCAACTAATGCTCTATGTTTTGTAAGGGGTTTGGGGGGGTAGAAACATTCAAAACCTATAAGTAATATAAGAAAATGAATATACATAACCCTCTTTAAATAAAGCTTCTG
>NZ_JBHIRJ010000077.1:0-1962 GCF_042197045.1 Bartonella sp. AA74HLJMH | reverse complement strand
TTCATTATTTTGTGTTGCTGCCTTCACACCAGAAAGAATCCGATCCCCTTTGTCCTTATTGGCAATGTTGATTTCACTGCCTTCTACTGCAGCTCCAATAGTGAGACGATGTGTTGCTTGGTCTTGCTGAACAAAGCTTTCGCTTTCTACTTTGTTAATCACATTATTAACCTGTTCAGTCAATTTATTCTGAACATTCGTGATAGAAGTACCTACACCTTCAAAGGCAGATGCTACATCAGGATATTCTTTGTTTTCTGTTTCGCCATCATCCTTAACGGACTTAACAGTAAATTTAGGAGCAGTCCAAGCGCCATTTTCATATTTAGCGCCACCACCTAAATACTTAGCTATATTCGTGGCTACAATTGTAACATTTTGATTTGTAGTAAACAGCTGTGAGCCATTAACCGCTTCATCTGAATTTGCACTGAGATCGCCACCTAATAAACCGGAAATTTTCCGTTTCTCACTATCTTTATTCAGAATGCTGATTTCAGTACCACCAGTTCCTTTCCCAATGGTGATGAGACCTGTACCCCCCGCACGGAGACTACGCGCTAATTTCTCCTCTTTTTCTTCTTCTTGCTTAACAAGGATACTGTCTCTTACATCAGCAATTTCATTATTTGTTGCAAATAACTGTGAACCATTCACCGCTTGTTGTGAAGTCTCAGTGAGTGCTGCAGCCTTAACTTTCTTTATCTCTTTACCTCCAGCATCAATACCATCGGTCGTTATTTTGGGACCACCAGTAATTACTAAGCCCGTTGCATCTAAGGTATTTCCTGCTACTTTTGCACTACTCAACGTAATATCTTTAGCAAGATCAAATTTTAGCTTATTGTCCTTATCGCCCTTTGTAATATTTAGGTTGCTACTTCCAGCAGAAAAATCTACTCCGCTATCCATAAGAACAGCTGTAGCATTTTTATCTCCAACTGATAGTTTCCAACCGGTTTTTCTTACAACATCTTCTAAGTCTCTTAACTGTCTAACATTCACTGCATCGGCAACATCAGAACCAGCTGCTACGCCTGTAATTTGTCTGGTTATACCCTTACTACGATCACCAACACTCACTGCACCCCGCGTACTTTTCCATTGTGTCTCGGAGCTTGTTGCAGGACCCTGCAACATAGAAGTATAACCAAACTCACCAGCAGCCCTATTGGCTACAGAATCACTTCCTATAGCAACACCCCCTACTACCTTCACTTGCGTTTTAAAGCCTAAAGCTGTACTGCTGTCCGCCTCTACCCGTATAAAACGACCAACAGCAACCGCATCATTATTTAGTGCCACTATATCTGCACCAACAGCAACCGATCCACCTCTATGGATCTCCGAGTTAGAACCTATGATAACAGATGCCGCTAACCTTTGGTCTCTTTCAGCTAATACCGCCTTCGCTTTAGAACCAATAACAACACTGTCCACGGTTTTCGCATTAACGCCTTCACCAAAAATGACATTACTTCCCGATACATCACGCTGTACTTCTCCACTACGTGTCATTCTGGCTATAGGATCTTTTCGCGAGAAATCAGATGCATCAATAGTCACTGTATCCTGTCCACTTTGAGTGAAAGATCGAGTTACAGAGCTACTGTCCATAAAAAACTGTGGATCGACAACAAATTTCTTATTTTGGTCTTCTGGACTTAATGTGTTTTTTGATAACTTATTGTCATCGATTTTTAAAGTATTCGCAATAGAATTATCATCACCTACACTAGTAAGGGTTCTAGTTAAAAAATTTGCATAGTCATCAGAAGCATTAATCTTTTCTAATCCGGCTTTATTGAGTGCTGTTAAATAATTGTTTTTTGAAACAGGAGAAGCATTCAAACCAGCAACAGAGAGAAGGCTTTGTGGATAAGACACACCAGCACTTTTTACACCTTCAAGAAATGTGTTTCTAAAATCAGGATTTGCTGAAAAAACAGGCGTAACATTCGA
>NZ_JBHIRJ010000076.1:0-1974 GCF_042197045.1 Bartonella sp. AA74HLJMH | reverse complement strand
AGAAATCATTACGAGAAAGCAATCGTGCTTGTTTTAAAATGTCTAATGCTTCAGTTGATAAAGGCACGCGAAATTCTGTTGTAGCATCCCGTCTTCCTTTCATATTTTCAGCAGGGATTGTCCAGATATCCCCATCAACTTGATCTTTATGGATATAACGTAAAGGACGTGTACGAACGCCTGTCAAAATAAGCAAACGTAATGCCAGATATGTTATGGTTGTTGTTTTACAAAGCGTCTGATAAAAGCCGGCACTTCTCTCCAATCCATAGCTGGTCTATTCGTGATCTTATAGCGTTGTTTGCCTAATAAAGCTTGTGCTTTTTCTGTTGCTTGTAAATCAACATCTAAACCCAAGGCAGCAGCATGTTTAAGACAAAGATTAAGACGCATCAATGCTGTTCGAGCAGTTCTAGCTTTTGTATGCCAAATAGGGGCAAGAATATTGCGTATCTCTGTTTGTGTAATCTCTGAAATGGGTAGACAGCCTAATTTAGGGAGAATATGAAGGCGTAAAGGTGTAAACCATTTACCATTTTTACCATCACCTTTTAATTCAGCTTTACGAGTTTCAAAAGTATCTAGTGCAATATCTTTTAAGTAATGGAGATTGCTTATTGCCTCACGCTTTTGTTTTTCACGTTCTTTAATAGGGTCACGCCCTTCACGTAAAACAGCCCGCCATCCTGTTGCCAATTCACGGGCTTGTTTTAAAGAAACATCTCTTAAAGCACCCAAGCCCATTTCACGGCGCCGACCATGAATGGTATAACGATACAGCCATTGAGCACCACCATCTTTACGCTTATGGAGAAGCAAGCCGGCACCATCATTATATTTGCCAGCTCCCAATGTTGCGACAGCCCTTGCATTAAGACGATTCATAAGAACCATTTTTACTCCTTTCTGCTATAGTTTTTACCCACACATCAACCCCGCTTGTGACGTGCAAGCAAGTGATTTTGATTGATTCAAGATACACAGATTTAAGATGAGAGAATCTTACGTTATTCAGGGTTCTCATTCAATATGAATAACGCTAGATTATGATTATAAATCAATGCCTTGAACACTTGTTGAATGCCGTTGGTTTGAAAGCGAGCGATATTACAAAGCGCCCGATTTAAGCACTGGAGAAGTTCGTGATTATAGTGAAGAGGAATTTAAGCAGTTACAGTGCATGATGCCCGATATCCAAGGGGCAGCTTTCAATAAAAAGGTCGTAAAACGTGCTTTTTTAGGGAGAAAATTGCTTGAATCCCCTGATCAACCTTTGGTTCCAGCGGGTCAATTGGGTTGGGAGTGTATAACAGGGTATTTTGATAAGATAGAACGGCAATTTTATGGGGTTGTCCGTCCGACAAAAGATCCACAACGATGGGCGAATAAATATTTTAGTCAAGTAATGCATATCCTTAATAGCCAATCCAAAGGCGGGATAATGGCAGAGCGGGGCGCATTTGAAGATGTGAGAGAAGCTGTAAAGAGTTGGAGCAGAGTAGATAGTATTACGGTTTTAAAAAATGGCGCTTTGGCAGGTGGTAAGATACAGCCCAAACCCGTAGCGCAATTCCCAACCGGTTTTTTCCAACTGTTTAATGAAGCCAAGGAAGCGATTAATCAAGTTACGGGCTTATCGCCTGAGTTTATCGGGACGAGAGAAGTCTCACAAGCAGGGATTTTAGAAGCACAACGGCGTCAATCTAGTCTTAACCTGCTTGCTTGTCTATTTGATGGCTTGCGTTTGTATCGCAAAAGGCAGGGTAAGATTATTTTGCATCTGATACAGAATTACTTGTCTGATGGTCGTTTGGTGAGGATATCGGGTGAGGAGAATGCGCAATATATTCCCTTAACACGTGAAGCGGTGATGAGTATTGATTACGATATTGTGGTGGATGATGCTCCAACCAGCCCGAATGAGAAAGAGCGTACCTTTGGCATTATCACGCAATTATTACCGTTGCTTCAAAA
>NZ_JBHIRJ010000075.1:0-1978 GCF_042197045.1 Bartonella sp. AA74HLJMH | reverse complement strand
CCAAAAACACGAAAGTGGATATGCAAGCCTCTCATGCCGTTGGATCTTCGATAAAATCGGGAGGTGACACCACTGTCATTGCAGGGCAGGATGGCAAACCACATGATCTTAGCATCACAGGCAGTTCCATTGCGGCTGATGGCAAGGTAGGGCTGAAAGCCAGCAACGATGTCCTGATCAATAATGCAGAGGATAGCTTACATTATGAGATGTCGTACCATAAAGAGGGTGGAGCATTTAGTAGCAGCAAATCTGAGCATAACAAGATGGATGTGCGCCAAGTTGTGGGGTCAAGCATAACAGGGGGTGAAGGCATTGCCATTGATTCCGGAAACAACACGGAAGTTGTCGCCTCGACGCTCATAGCCGGTAAGGCAGAGGAAACGTCAGGAGAGAAAGCACCAGGAGAACAGAAACAAGCGGATATTACCATTCACTCTGGGGGAAAGATTACTATCAAAGGCGCCCAAGAACACTTGGATCAACAAGCGCAATCGTCATCAAGTGGCTTTTTGCATGAGAAATCGTCCGATAGTTCTCAATCGCATACCACAACGGTCTCCTCTATCCTTGGGGCGACGGGAAACATTATCACGCAATCAGACAAAGAGACCACAATCACTGCTTCTCATCTGCTTTCCGGTCAAGATATCAATGTGAGCGGAGAAAATGTGACGATTGATGGCATGCAAGATCACCATAAAAGCCATTCAGAGGAGCATGAAACAGGTTTTGGTGTGGGATCAGGTAAGGGCTTTGTGTCGATATACGGGAGTGAGGGAAAGACAGAAAATGAAGAGAGTTTTGAGCATCAAGGTTCTTCTCTCAATGCGGATGGCAATATCACCATCACTGCCAAGAAAAAAGATGTGACAATTGTTGGCTCTGATCTTGCAGGGGAAAATGTTAATCTTACCGCAGCGCATGATGTGAATGTGCTTGTTGGTCATAATAGCCATAAGTCAAACTCTGTAGAAGAACGGGAAGGCTTTGGCTTTCAGTTTGAAAAGAGCAAAAGCGGTGCTTCTGTAGGTGTTGGAATTGCAAGCGCCAAAGATACGGGCGATCAATGGGAAACCACTTCCACACAATCACACATCACGGCACGCCAAGATGTGCAGATTACTGCTGACAATGATGTGAATATGCAAGCAGCCATTGTTTCGGCGGATCGTGATGTCAACATGGATGCCGGCAATAATATCACGCTTTCAGAAAGCTATGATACCTCTAACGGCAAAGAGACACATGAAAAGTCTTTTGCTGGTGTGACAGGCTCTGTCAATGTGGGTATTCTTGGTACAGTAAAAGATGTAAAGGATGCAGTCAAACGTTTTGGTCATGGGGATACAAAACACAAAATCGGCAATGGTCTTATTGCTGGTCTAAAAGGCTATGATCTCTATAGCAAAGGCAAAGGTCTTTATAATGGGATGAAAGGTGGAAACAAACAGTCTATTCGTGATATTGCTGATGTTTCTGCTAGCGTAACCGTGGGCTTTAAGACAGAGAAGGCAGAAGCCTCTGTTCAGACCTCTACTGCGGTAACAGGTACAATAGAAGCAGGACGCGCTGTTAATATGCAAGCCCACAAAGGCAGCATCCATGGTGTTGGAGCCGATATTATTGCTGGTACAAACCCGATGCAAAGCAATGATGAACAGAGCGGGAATATCACCATGGGAGCAGGTAAAGATATCATCTTTGAAAGTGCGCAAAACACGCAGAGCACAGAAAACCACACGCAAAGCGCTTCAATGAATGTTGGGTATAGTTATGGTACCGGTGGTACAGGGTGGATGGGGAATGCTTCTTTTGGTAAAGGCAAGGGTTCCAGTGAGGAGGTTCACCAGAAGAACAGCCATATTATTGGCACCGGCACAGTTCACACAACGAGTGGTGCAAACACCACATTGGCAGGCGCCGTGGTTTCTGGAGAGCGTGTAGAAATGGAAGTAGGGGGTGATTTTGCCATTAC
>NZ_JBHIRJ010000074.1:0-1982 GCF_042197045.1 Bartonella sp. AA74HLJMH | reverse complement strand
AAATCCGAACAGGGGATGCGCTCGCTGATTGCCATTGCGGGGCGCGATTTTACTGGTGATTTTGCCAAATTGGTGGGTAACCCCGAATTGTTAGGGCAAGCTTTAGATTATGTGAAAGATCCACAAGTCTTTAAAGGTTCTGTAGAACAAGAAGCAGACAAACAAGCAACCGGTGCCATGCGGCAATTTGAACTCTTGCAAAACCGTATTGTGGCTCTGGGCATCACCATTGGTGAAGTGCTTCTGCCCCCCCTCAACAGTTTGATGGAAAGTGTTGGCAATTTTACCAATGGGCTTATGGCGTGGGCGAATGCGCACCCAACTTTAACAAGCGCCATCATCAAAACCATTGCCGCTCTGATGGCTTTTAATATTGCTCTGCGCGTGTTGCGCTTTACCATGGCTGGCACACGTCTTGGGCTTCTTCAATTGATGGGCTCTTTTATCAAGCTTAGAGTACTCAGTCGTGGTCTTTCTGCAAGCTGGCGAGGGCTATTGGCTGCAGGGCGCTCACTGGGCTTGCTAACCGCGGGTCTTGGGGCAAGTTCACTCCGACTCTTACGCCCCATGACCTTGTTGGTCGGGGCTTTACGGGGGATTGCTGTCTCAGGAAGTGCATTTGCTGCCTCTTTTGGCTTTATGGGGACAGTGATCGAAGTGGTTGGGGCAAGTCTTTCCTCTGTTGTGGGGGGTATTTTTACCCCGATCGGGGTGGTCATTGCTGCTGTTGTGGCTGTCATCCTTGCTGCTGGTTTTGCTTTGTGGAAATATTGGGATCGTTTTTCTTCTTTTGTCAAAGGTTTTGCACGGGGGGTATCTCGGGCTTGGGGGCGTGCCTTTGAAGCCGTCATGCGCTTTTTTGGTGCTGATACCACCACCATTACCAAATGGAAAAATATCATTGCTGCTGCTTTTGATTTCTCTCAAACTTGGCAAAAGTTTAAACAAGGACTTTCCTCTGTTGTCGAGTGGTTTGGCAATTTGTGGGAGGGCGTTAAACAAAGCTTTTCCAACTTTTGGCAATGGTTGAAGAGTTTTTTTACACAGGAAAAGCTCTCGGAGAGTGCCAAGGCTGGTATGGAACAAGCCGGCGAAGATCTGGCTAATTCGATTGTCGATGGCTTTATGTCGTCTATCTCACAATTGATGGATTTTTGTAAATCTTTGCCTAGCCGCATTAAGGGGTGGATTGGTTCCATTGATGTAAGAGAGTTTTTGCCAAGTTTTTTGGGGGGTAAAACAGCCATTCAACCGATTGCACAATTTGCGGGGGCGGGGCATGCCAATTACTCTGTGAGAGAACAAAGAGACAAAGACCGTTCCCCCATCACACACAATCAAAATGTCACAGTGCATGTCAATGGTGCCCGTGATCCTGTGGCCACTGGTCGTGCGGTTGCCCACGCCATTCAACGGGCACGCGCTAATGCGCTGCATGGCGGGACAGAATGAGGGGAGGGAGCCTATGAGAGATCCTTTGATGATGTTAGGACCGCATCAATTTTATGTGGACTGGCTGAATTTCCAATCTTTTGAAGAAGAGTTTTCTGCCTCATGGGTTTGTATGGAGCGTTTTGGCAAGGCACCCAGTTTGCAATTTACCGGCTATGGCAATGATGCAAAAACCATTCATGGAGTTTGGTTTCCAGAAGAATTTGGTGACCGGGTAGCGATAGATGCCATCGCCCAAACTATTCGAAGAGCAAAGCCTGTCCAGATGCTTCGTTGGATTAATGATACGACCTATAGTGTCCTTCTCCATGGATCCGTAGTAATCACCAGTATCACAAAAGACCACGACTATATCAGTCGCTCTGGTCAATCCCAGCGCATCCGCTATTCCATTACGCTCTTGCCCTTTTTTTATGGCGGAAAACCACAAGGACAATACCAAGAGAGACAAATCCAAGTGGGACAAACTCTATGAAGATACCAGAAAAGCATGTTGTTGTAGAGCTAGAGGATATGAGCCTCGATCTCCT
>NZ_JBHIRJ010000073.1:0-2023 GCF_042197045.1 Bartonella sp. AA74HLJMH | reverse complement strand
TATTATGGATGCGTTTGTAAGTATTTTTACACAAAAACCAAATATCCGACTCTAAACATACTCTGAGACGCGCGAAACTGTTTAGCAAATGAATTATCAATTTCGCGCGTCTCGCAGATGCAAGAAATAATGTCGTTTTACACATCTCAAACAGTGGTTTTCAAAACATTAACAATTTGATCCCCTTAGGTCGCTCCTGTTATAAATGCAGCCCACTGTTCCATAAGGGTATGTCGTTGTTCTAAAAAATCTGTCCGCATATAAGCTTTTGTCACTGAACTCCCAACGGAATGCGCAAGAACAGTTTCAGCAATCTCAAATGGTGTTGACGTTGTTTCTGCTATCCAGTCACGAAGACTAGATCTGAAACCATGGGGTCTATAATCAAAACCTTTGTCTTTCATGAATTTAGAAAGTGTTACATCAGATATAGGCTTTCCAGAACTCCCAGCAAATAAAAAACCATTTTTTTCAAAGGGGAGAGATTTTTCAATCACTTTTAAAGCTTCATCACTCAATGGCACGCGAAAGTCTGAAACTTTCCCTACAATACCTTTCATGTTTTCTTTGGGTATCGTCCATATATCTTTATCAATTTGTTCAAGGCGCAAATAGCGCAATGGATACGACCGTACTCCAGTCAAAATCAAGAGCTTCAGTGCTAAATTTGAAAGAATCTTATCATCCAAGCTTTGATAAAATGCCGGAACCTCTTGCCATGGCATAGCAGGAATATTTGTTGATGTAGCACGTGGTTTTCCTAAAAGAGCGCGTGCTTTCATACAAGCCTGTAGATCAACATCTAAACCAAGAGCCGCAGCATATTTCAAGCAAATATTGATACGGTTAAGTGCTTTTCGCGCTGTGTCTGCTTTTTCATGCCAAAGGGGCGCGAGAACATTGCGAATGATATTGGCTGTTAATTTTTCTATAGGTAAATTACCTATGTGTGGAATCACGTGCAACTCTAGTGGAGAAAACCAGCGACCGTTTTTACCTTCATTTTTCAACTCTGCTTTTTTGCTTTCAAAAGCCGCTTTTGCAATTTCTTGAAAAATATTGCTTTGCTGTTTTAAAATAGTCTGTTCTCGAAAGACAATAGGATCATTGCCTTCTTTAAGAATATCACTATAATATCTTGTAAGCTCACGCGCTTCTTTTAAAGAGAGTTTCGTAACAGGACCAAGTCCCATTTCACGGCGCTTATTGTGGTGCGTATAGCGAAAAAACCAAGAGCGTGTATTGTCTTTTCGAACATTCAACCATAGCCCCGCCCCGTCACAATATTTACCCTGCGAGGACGTCTTTACGAATGATGCTGATAACCGATGAATCGCCCTCACTTAACGTCCCCTCTCGTCCACCTTTTCAAGCATTGCTCGTCCACCTTTTTGGGTCCACCTTTTAGACCACCTTTAATTTCTGATTTGAGATTTTTTCTTTAATTCTTACTTTTTTTATTGAATCATAAAAAGCTATAGACATCAATACGCCCTTACACATCTTTATATACTTTGAATCTTGTTGCTAAGCCCCTGCTTGCCGCGTCTGGGCACCATACTCTTCTTTGTTATATGTAACCTATTGTTTTTTTTTATTTACTTTTTAAGTAAGGGATACCTGAGTAAAGTTAAGGGAATAGGATTTTCTAACATTTCTCTATCAAGCACGCTTCGCATAATAACAATATATTGATTTATGATGATAATTCACTGTTTTGCATATTGAATGAGAGTCTCGAATAACGTAGGATTCTCTCATTTCAAATCTGTTTATCTTGTATTAATCAAAACCACTCGCTTGCACGTCACAAACGGGGCTGATATGTGGGTAAAAATTGTATAAGAAAGAACTCAAAATGATTCTTATGAAGAGTCTTAAGAGCCAAGGGCTGTCGCAACATTGGGGGCTGGCAAATAGTGTGATGATGCCGGCTTGTTACTTCAGATGGTGCCGGCTTGCTTCTTCATAAGCGTAAAGATGGAGGTGCTCAATGGCTGTATCGTTATACCATTCATGGGCG
>NZ_JBHIRJ010000072.1:0-2069 GCF_042197045.1 Bartonella sp. AA74HLJMH | reverse complement strand
TGCCTCGTCAATAATTTTTAGAACTTGGCTTTCATCCAGTGGTCCCGATCGACCAATGTTTTGATCATCATCATAGATAACTAATAAGATTTCATCAGAATTTATAAGAATTGGATTTTCCATAATTTTTCCTCCCTAACGCCTCTTGGCGATTGTTTGTGCGTGGTTTATGGATATATTAGTACATTATGCACCAAAGATAGTCAAGTACATAATGTACTATTTTTTTAAAAAATAAAAAAAAGACGAATCACGGCACGATTTAGAGAATCAAAATTTTGCTGTTTACTGATAAAAATCAAGCAAACTTGCTTCAATCTGTTGATGGCACTCTAATCGATAACGTGAACAGAGAATCGTATTGTGTTTACATATCAAGAATAGTGCGCCGTACACGACCTATTATAGAGATAGCGCCTTCAAGTTTTGGAGCCTTTATTGTTTTGTCGTATGAAGCGGGCTGAAAAGGAGGATCATCATTAGGTCTGTATCGTTTATATGTCGCTTGTCCAGATTCATCTGCAATTACATAGCAGGCATTAGGCACAAGTTTTTTGTCTCGCATATTTACAAATATTATAGAATCTGGAGGGCTAATTTTATTCATAGATGCCCCATCTACACGTAAAGCAATCCATTCACCGGCAGGAAGATTAACAGCCTCTGTCATAGGATAATCTGAAAAATCCATTATCCCATCTTGCTCGCTTAATTCTCCAGCGCTAATCCATGAAACGACAGGAATACTTATATTGAGGTTAGGATTTTCTTGAGGAGACTCGCCATACAAAATCCACCCCGGATCTACATTAAATACTTGTCCATAGAGCTCGGCTATTTGGCGCGAAATACCACGATTTCCATTTTCGTGACTAATTAGGGTATTTTGATTAAGAGCTGGTATAGCGCGCGCAGCTTCGCTTGGTGTTGCGTATCCAGCATTCTTACGCGCTATTTTAAGTCTATCTTTTGGCAAATAAGTCATTTGTACATTATCCACTATTTTTTTAATTCATTGTGTACGATTTTATCTTGATTAAAAGTTGTACGTAATGTACTATTTGTGTCATGGTTAATGATTTTTATGTCAAAAGTTTGATTGAATCTTGGGGATCTATACGCCAATTTGCAAAAGAAATTGGTTGTAGCTATGAGGCTGCGCGTAAAATGCGTGATCGCAATAGTATTTCTCCAAAATACTGGAATATAATTATTCAGTTGTCTAAAGCCAAGGGTCTATCTTGGGTTACACTAGATTGGTTCCTACATAATTATGGGAGTAAATCCCATAGAGTTATTCGTCCAATGACAAAACGAAGAAAAGATACGCTTCATCTGGTGGAGAAAATTAGTACAGCAAATGCATCACAAACAGTAATATCTTCTCATAGTGCTGCTCCTACAGATAGTAATGAACATCAACAGCACCATTCACATTCTTAAACAGGCATTAAATAAAGAGACCAAATTAATAGATTACGCGTCACCATGCGCACGCATAAATACGCAACAGCTTTAAGGGGGGGATTATGATCACTCATTTATATTTAATGAAAGAAGGGGATGCGCATGTCTAATGGTATGCCATGGATAAGATTCCATTTGTATGACTGGATAAGTGGTACAGATGGAATGACGTTAGAGCAAAGGGGCGCTTATATGACGCTTCTCGTTCGCATGTACGATAAAAAAGCACCAATTAAAGAAGATTTTGAAACGCTTGCACGTGCTTGCAATTGTTCGCAGAAAAAATTTGCAGCTATTGTCGAATACTTAATGAGGAATGATAAACTTGTTGAGACAGATAATGGATTGTGGAATACGCGCGTTGAAGAAGAGCTGAACGATTTTGCTGATAAAAAAGAGCACATATCGCAAGTTCGTAGTGAGGCTGGTAAAAAAGGTGCACAAGCAAAAAACAATACAAAACAACATGTTAATAATTTTGCTGAAGCAAATGACAAGCAAAACGTTTTTTTTGCTGAAGCAAACGCTAAGCAAAATCAAGCTATAAAGAACCAGAATAAGAATATATATAAAAAAACTAAAACTATCGTTTTAGCAAAAAA
>NZ_JBHIRJ010000071.1:0-2091 GCF_042197045.1 Bartonella sp. AA74HLJMH | reverse complement strand
TATTCGTATGAAACCTTTGCGCCGTTAGAGCAGGTTGTTAATGCAAGACAAGAGTCGGAAAAAGCCATGGCGCGTGCGAATGGCGCGCAACAGGTTGCAGAAGAGGCGAAAAAAGTATCGGAAAGAGCGCTTAGCGAAGTTACCAAAACGGGTGAAGCGGTTACAGCAGTAACAACAACGGCTAATCTTGCAAAAGATACAGCGGATACAGCCAAGGGATTAGCCGAAGAAGCCAAGAGTGCCTCTGAAGCCGCCAAGCAAATGGCAGAAGAGGCGAAGGCAGGATTTGATAGAGCTACAGGGGAAATAAGTAGTACGAAAGGTTCATTGGCTACGGCATTGCAAAGTTTTGTAGAGGTCAAGCAGGCAAGTGAGAACGCCGTCCATGTCTCGACAGAAGCAAAGAGATTAGCCGATGAATCGAAATCCATTGCTGAACGTGCAGAACAAACAGCGAGAGATGCTTCCCAAACAGCAACAGAGACGACGCAAGTAGCCGCAACAGCGGTAGCAACGTGTCATGAAGTTAAGACAGTAGCGACACAAGCAAGTATGAAGGCAGATGGAGCCAAACAGACAGCCGCTGATGCGAAGGATATTGCCGAAGAAGCAAAAGGTTTATCGGAACGGGCGACATCTTCTGTTAGAGAACTTACAAAAACAGCGTCTCAAGTACAAACGGCAGTAGAGAAGGCATTAACGGAGTCAAGAGAATCCAAACAGATAGCAGAGTCATCTAAGACACTCTCAGAAGAAGCCAAACAACTTGCAACAGAAGCCCAAAATGCCTCTACCAATGCGCTTACAGAAGCGAATGCAGCGAAGGATAAAGCATCTACAGCGCTTACCTTAGTCAATGATGTCAAGAATATTTCTGAAGAAGTGAAAGGTATTGCAGAAACGGCATTATCGACCGCTACCACAGCTAAACAGGCTGGTGATGAGATCGGGCAAAAAGCTTTAGAAGCGTTAACGAAGTCGAGTGAAGCTAAGAGTTTAGCGGAAACAGCTCATAGCACAGCAGTAAGTTCACAGCAGACAGCCGCTGATGCAAAAGCTAAAGCCGAAAGTGTAGAGACAGTTGCGAATGCAGCGAAGAGCACAGCAGAAGAAGCCAAGAATGTAGCGGATAGAGCAACAGAGAAAGTAGAGCAAGCTGTAAGAGAGGCTAGCGATGCGAAATCTAAAGCGGAAAGTTTAAAGACTGTTGCGACTGAAGCGAAATCCACGAGTGAACAAGCAAGTCAAACAGCCTCTAATGCTAAAAGTTTATCAGAAGAAGCAAAGGTTAAAGCAGAAAGTGTAGAGAGAGTTGCGAATGAAGCAAATCAAACAGCGACTTCTTCGAAGAGCGTATCAGAAGAAGCAAAAGAAGAGGCAAGTAATGCCAAAGCGATAGCCTTAGAAGCGAAAAGTGCAGCGGATACAGCAACAGCGACGGCTCATCAAGCCCAACAGAGTGCAGAGGAGGCTACAAAATTAGCTTCTGAAGCGAAAGCGGTAGCAGAGTCTGCGGCGCGTTCAGGAGAGACGGCAGGGCAGGTTGATGCAGAAGCGTTGAAGGGTATAGCTACAGCAGCAAAGAGTAAAGCGGAAGCAGCAGAGAAGGTAGCAGAAGAAACGAAAGGTGCTTTGGATGGTCTAAAACAATTAGCCAATAGTGCGAAGTCGACAGCGGACGAGGCAAAGAAGGTAGCTGATGGTGCACAAAAGAAGGCATCACAGGTAGAGACAGTAGCGGGTGAAGCTGAAAAGATAGCGAAAGAAGCCAAACAGACAGCTGGTTATGCTAACCATGAGGCGGCACAAGCGCGCAGTGAGGTAGAAAAGGCAAAAAGTACAGCTCATGAAGGATGGAGTAATGCCAATAAAGCTCAGGAAGTAGCAGGTGACGCTAAGACTATAGCAAGTTTAGCGCGTACGTACGCAGATGAAGCCAAGAAGATAGCGGAAAATTCAGGCAACACAGCTCATCAAGGGTGGAGTACAGCTAACAACGCGAAGGAAGTGGCAGATAACGCTAAGACTATAGCAAGATTAGCAGAAATGGCAGGTGAAGAAGCCAAGAAAATAGCAGAGAAAGCCGATGAC
>NZ_JBHIRJ010000070.1:0-2122 GCF_042197045.1 Bartonella sp. AA74HLJMH | reverse complement strand
AACATTAGATGCGGTGACTTTACCCAAGCGCGCTTGAAACCATTCTGCTGTTCTTTGTTCCATCTCACACCGCCGTTCTTTGTTCTTGTGGTGCATATTCTATATCTTGGACGTGAATATATTCGGCATCTTGTATAGGCGCCTCTATTTGCTTTTGTTGTAGGAAAGATTGTTCTTTTTCATGCTGTCTCTTTTGCAAAACATCCAAAATCCTTTGTGCTACTTCATCAGGAAGATCTTCAAGCTTTTGGACTCGTCCATACTCAAGGACTTTTTCCTCTTCTGTTTGAGTGATGTTTATTAATTGTTTGATTTGCGTAAGCACATCATAAGAAACTAACTTCGTTTGTACGTTATGGTTTGTTTCATTGATACGTTTTGCTTCATCTTCTTCATAAATACCGGAAAGCCCGAAAGCATAGCGAGCACATTGTATAGTGGCTTTATGGCGCAACATACGTGCGGGGTATTTTTTCCAAGGGTCACTGTGGTCTTGTTCGCATTCTTTGCGATATTCGGTGACTTCGATAGGGTCTTTAATCCCTTTGAGACGAATAGCACATTTGATAGCAATGATATTCCCATCCTCATTGATTTGATCTTGAAAGGTCATGCCATCAAAGTCAGGATTTGATTTGATGATCTTTATCCAACCGTCGATAGAAACAACGGGTATGATGCCGCCGCCTTTTTTAGGGAGTGCATAGATTTCTTTTGTTAAAGGGTTAAGTCCATAAGTATTGGCAACAAAAAGAAAAACGGCAAATTCTGCATCAGTGATGACATTAGCATTTTTATATCCAATACAAGTTTTTATGATTGTTTCTCGAAATTCTTCAGCAGAAAATCCATATTTTTCTGCCATTTCTTTTAAAAAAGTAGAATTTTTCATCTTGATTTCCTACATTGCGCGCAATTCCCCCGTGGCGTGAATCACGCTGGTGTTAAAAGTTGGTTTGTGTTGCTAGAAAGGAATGTCGTCTTTTGTTGAAGAGTCGCCGTTCTGGGCGGTCATAGTTTGTTTACAATCTTCTGAATTATCATAAATTTTTACATTGCCATAAATTCTTGAATCGGCATAAATAATCACATTTCCATAAATTTGTGTGTGTCCAAAAATATGTCCATCATATATTTTGACGTTATTATAAATTTTTGCATTGCCAAAAATCTCGGCACAATCACCAATTTGTGCTTTATCATAAACCTTAGCACTATCGTAAATCTTGGCACAACAATACGCCTTGGCATCATTATAAATCCAGCAATCGTCTTTTTGGCTTAAATTGTCTTCATACTCTACAAAGCCGCCAAGGTCGCCTGCTTTAACATCACCAAAATCTTTTAATGCACGTATGCGGTAAAGCGTAAGGTATCCATCAAACTGGATTGTTTCATCAGTTAATTCGTATTTTTTTTCCATGATTACTATTTCTCACGTTCTTCGATTATGGTGGAGCCACTAATTTTACAATTTCCAGCAATGTTTACACGACAGCAAATATATGCTTGATTGTAAATTTTAGCATTTCCGTAAACGTGTACACTTTTCCCTATAACAGAATTCCCATAAATCCGCGCATAGTCAAAAACCTTGGCATTATCTCCAACATCAGCACCACCAACTTCGGCATAATCAGAAACTTGTGCATTGCCATAAACGCGTGCATTCCCATAAACCCGCGCATCATCATAAACTTTGGCATCACCGTAAACGTGTGCATTGCCAAAAATCCAACAGTCTCTCTTATGGCTTAAGTTGCTCTCTTTTTCTATAAAACCGCCTAGGTCACCTTTTTTGACATATCCAAAGTCTCTTAATGCTCTAATTCGGTGAAGAGTTCTTCCATCAAACGGAATTGTTTCATCAGTAAGTTCGTATTTTTTCATCTGGTCTTTTCTCCAGTTGAGATTCTTTTATCGCCATCAATCCAGTCGTCCCAACATACACATGCATCACCGTAAATTTTTGCATGACCATAAACATGCGCATCACCGCAAACTTGCGCATTGCCGTAAACACGCGCCCTATCGTAAATGTGTGGCTCTTCGTAAACTTGTGCATTGCCATAAACTTCTGCATTATCAAAAACGTTCGGTTCACCGCAAATATATGCATCAC
>NZ_JBHIRJ010000069.1:0-2133 GCF_042197045.1 Bartonella sp. AA74HLJMH | reverse complement strand
GCAATCATATCATCAAGAAACTGTGTAAGGCTGCGGGTAATGGCAATGACATGTTGACCAGTAAGGTTTTCATCATTCGCCCAAGGGCGGAAATTGTTGATGATCGTTTTTTCCAAGGCTGCACGGGTGCGCACCACATTGACAAAACGCCAAAGCGGATCACTAGAGGTGGTATGGTTGCCCCATAAAATGCGCCCATTGGAAGCTACTTCTCCCTGCCCATTTTGACTAAGTCGTGCTGGAATAAAGGTTGCAATATCGGCTTTATTGAGACGATTTGCCTCATGATCAATTTCGCCATCAAAATAGCTAATGGGGCGTGCTGTCCCTAAAATGCCATGCACATCTTGGTTGGAAGGAGACCAAAAAACACCGCCCCTTTGCTTGTCACGTTTGATAAACATGGCGGCAGCAAAAGGACTTGCCGGTTTAACACTAACACCCCCCTCACGATTTGCCACCCGTACAAAGGGGTCAATCAAATAACAAAAGCGTGAGGAAAAATCTGCACGATAGGCAAGACTTTCTTGCGTGTTTTTACCCCCCGTATCAAACACGGCAATGGCTTGCAACTTTTCTGCAACCTGTTCCAAAGCATCTGCCACAGGGTTTTTGCCATTGTCAATCCGCCCTGCACTATAAGCCGGTGCTAAGAGAATTCCAGGTTCCACACCCAAATGCCCCCGCGCATGCGCTAAGGCATGCACACCGGTCAAGTGAGTATTGGATCCCACCATTTCGGTTTGTGTCTCAGCAATGGTTGACTTTTCTTCCACCCGCACAAGAATAATTTGTGCCTCAATCCCCTGCGCGCACACGGCGTTAATCACATCAAGAGCCGTTCCCCTTCGCCCAAGCTTTTGGATTTTTTCTGTCTCATGCGTAAAGACCAACACAGGCTCATTAAGGGGATAAGTTTGTGCATCAGCATCAGGGGCTGTAACAACCGCCCCAATGGCGGTTTGGCTAAACATCTCTAAGGGTCGAGAAGCTTGACCATCCTCAACAAGGCGGATACCATGATTAAATTCTATTGCCATTTTGCTCTCCAAATCAATGAAGAGACCATAACAACAAGAGCTCCCTTTCATAAGTCTGACACTGTCAGTCAAAAAGCCCTTTTAAAGGGCTTTAAAGGGGACTTAAAGACGGAAGAGTATACAAGCCTTTAAACGCTTATACAAAGATCTTTAATTTAACTGCGCCATCACCACCCCGTCCAGCACCATTTACTGTTCCATCTTCACCATCTCGATAACCGCCACCGCCACCGCCGCCATATCCTTTTTCAGCTCCGCTTCCTCCATTGCCACCATACTGGCTTTTTCCTCCCTTACCTCCATTATTAGCTATACCACTCCCACCACTCCCACCTCCACCTGCTCCACCATAGGTACTATCCCCTCCATCACCGCCACAACTATCATTAAAGCCACCACCACCTCCTCCGCCTCCATGCCAAGGATGTTCTTTTCCCGCATAACCATTATTATTACTACCACTTGCAGTTCCATAACCACCTGAAACTCCACCACCACTATTTCCACCAATATAACCGTTATTCCCCTTACCACCCCGTGCTGTAAGAATAGAACCAACTAGCGTATTACCACCATTAACACCATTTCCATATCCGCCTTTTCCAATAGCCACTACATCATTATTCTGTAATTGGCGTTTTTGAATCTTTAAAGAAATACATTCACCACCACCTCCTCCTCCACGTTGGCCACCGCTCCCGCCACCTCCCCAAGCCATGATTTCAATATCAGTGTCATCTGTCACCCCATCAGGCCAAGGAATATTACCACTCTGCAACATAACGATTTCAATGTACTCTTCTTTACGCTTTTTGATTAAAGCATCCAAAAGAGCATCCACTTGCACCTTGGTATAAACAGCTTCACCATCAACTCTCAAAGGTCCTTTAAGAAAGCTTCCCGTTGTGCTTAAACTGGTAACTATTTCACCATTATGGATAAGGTTAAACGACGAATTACCCAACAGTTCTAAGCCACCACTCATAGTGACTTTGCTGGTAAATTTATTATAATTTTGCCATTCATTGGGGCTGGCTAAACGACCATAGCTTGTGAGATCTTCGTTGATCTTAGCTCTAAAATCATCAAGTCC
>NZ_JBHIRJ010000068.1:0-2193 GCF_042197045.1 Bartonella sp. AA74HLJMH | reverse complement strand
CTTCAACAGAAGTTGTTTTAGAAGCAACAGATGCTGTTTGCGGATCCAAACTCAAAATTGGAACGTTTTTAGGAAAACCTGTTCAATAACGCTGGGCAAGATTAAGCGCGTTGTCAATATCATATTTTGTGATAGTATCTACAAAGCCTAGACGGTTCTTTCTTTGAAAACTCTCCTTATAAAACTTAAGTTTTTTGACATTACCAGTCAAAATAAGTGCAATAAGGTGAAATTCTGCAAGGCAAAATTCACTATTTGTTGGCAACGCCGCATAATCATAAATGATTTGGTTGGTGTTTTGGTTATCAGCCCACTTAAGAATATCCACACAGATTTGCTTCAGTTTGCCTTCTTCAACTTCAACACTAGAAACTGTATAAACTTCTTCTGCCTCTTTGAGAGCTATATATTGAGGCTTCTCGGGAAAAACATCCCTATGAGCAGTGGAAAAGGCAAGTGTTGAAAGTGAAGCCTTGAATATAACGATCGGTGTTTTTCCTTTTCTATCAAGACTGTACATTATGTTGATAATACGGTCTTTGCTTATAAAATAGGCATTACGATTATAATTTTTGTCGCGATAGACTGTCCAGTTCATCATTTTTAATGTTTCAGAAACTGTATTAAGGAGAGCTAAAGATTGTACATCAATACGTGCATCCGCCGCCTCTCGCTCCTTTAAAACGCTCAGATGTCCTTCAGCAAATTGAACAGCGTGATTAACATGTTTTTCCACATCATCGTCATCTAAATATTCAGAAATCGTACCTGCTTTTACGACATTTTGATAGGATTTCAGGACATCAATTTGACCTGTTAATGCTAAACAAGCCAAATGCCATGGGATATCGGGACAAGAGCTATATTTTTGAACAAGCGCTTTGCTTTCTATCGCTGCTTCTAAATCCTGAGCACGTGCCCATTGTATTATCCGCTCAGAGATTTTGATAAGCTCTTGCTCATCTAATGTCTCTACACAAATATCAATCCCTTTATCAACACCACTAAAAACCCCTCCCTCAATCGTATTAAAAGACTGATAAATATTTGTAGCTGATATCTGCCTACATTTTCTACTATCGTGAATATAATGGCAAGCTACAGAAATATCTTCGTTGGAGATCCCTGCTTCAAGATGAACATTGTAATCATCATTTGGAAGACGTATAAAACCAAAATCAAATTGAATGAAGCGGTCGGGCAAAACTAACCACATTTTTCCAGGTTCCGTAACAAACCACCCTTGGGTTTTAAGAATGCGCGTTGCTGCTGTAAGACTCATCAAACGCTGTTTCGGTTTTTTGCGTGCTAAAATGTCATCCAATTCATTATTTTTATAAGCTTCAGCAAAAAAGATGACGCGCTCAACCTGTGTCATCTTTTCATAATCAGAAAACTCTGGTGTATATAATTGAGGTGTAGGTTTGTAATTCCTTAAAGCTTCGGTATCGCCGAGTAGAGCCTTTGCAACGAGAGAATGATTAGCAGCTTTTTCACGTAATTTTTTCTTAATATCTTGTGCTTGCGCCCAAGCTAACACCTTGTCTAAAGCTACCTTAACGTGGTTTTCAAAAAACTCCAGTGCTGTAACTCCAAAATTCTCTTCTGAAGAAATCAGCATAGCCTCATATTGAGATTGAGATTCTTTACCGTTAGCATATTCACAGCCAAGACAATAAGCAGCAGTAGTAAGACTGACAGAAACCCACAATCTTCCGCTATCCCGTCCATAATCTATGACACCATAATGAATACGCACTATGCGATCGGGGAGGTGATAATAAGCAAACATATCACCCATTTCATCGCGATGGGGCTCCCAACCAACTTTTTTTAAAATCTCTGTTGCGTCTTTGGTTTGCATCGTCATTACCCCCCCCCAGCATGTTCCATAATTCTTTTACAGAGAAATTCATAGAAGTTACTTGCGTAATGCTCTGAATCTCCAGATGCAATTTCAACATAGAGTGGGCATTCACCATCCCAAAACTGAGAATAATCAAAATAAAATGTTTCACCAAAATCAGTTCTATTCACGGCAAGCTGATTTGGTTTTGCGAAACCATTTTTTATATCCGTCAAATGATAGAAAACAATATCACCAGCAGGACACTTATCAAAACTTGCGTTATAAATGCTAAAAATTTCATAACCTCCAATTTCTCCTCCTCCATAATTTTTTAAAAAACTTTT
>NZ_JBHIRJ010000067.1:0-2212 GCF_042197045.1 Bartonella sp. AA74HLJMH | reverse complement strand
TATTCGCAATCTTCAGATGGAAGCATGACATAAAGTGGGCATTCACCATCCCGAAACTGCGTATAATCAAAGTAAAAAGTCTCACCAAAATCTGTTCTACTTACGATAAGCTGTTCTGGTGTCGCAAACCCCCTTTTTCTATTATTTAAGTTGCGGAAAACAATATCACCAGCAGCAATACCTATTCCACAATCCCTATAAACGCTACAGATTTCATAACCTCCAATTTCTCCTCCTTTATAATTTTTTAAAAAACTCTTATAAGAAGATGTAAATTGTAAACCGAGAGCTTTCTCCGCCTTTTCAATCAGTAGATCATCAACTGCATTTTCTGCAGTACCCAAATTGATAATCTCATCATCATATTTATTCACTTTATCAATTAATACTGCAACATCATCTAAGGTATAGGTTTTCACAAATTTTCCCCTGCGTGCTCTTTAATTCTTTTACAGAGAAATTCATAAAAATTACTTGCATAATAATGTGACGCTCCAGATGGAATCTTGACGTAGAGTGGGCATTCACCATCCTGAAACTGAGTATAATCAAAGTAAAATGTCTCACCAAAATCAGTTCTACTGACAACAAGCTGTTCTAATGTCGCAAAACCATGTTTCCTATGATATAAGTTTTTATGCACAATATCACCAGCAGGATGATCCTCAAAACTTGCGTTATAAATGCTAAAAATTTCATAACCTCCAATTTCTCCTCCTCCATAATTTTTTAAAAAACTTTTGTAGGACGAGGTGAATTGTAAACCGAGAGTTTTTTCTGCCTCTTTAATCCGTACATCACTAGCTGCATCCTCTGCAGTGCCAAAGTCGATAACATCCGGATACTTATTAATTAATTGTGCAACATCAGCTAAGGTATAGGTTTTCATGGATGATCCTCAAAACTTGCGTTATAAACGCTTCATATTTCCTCTATCAATTTCACCTCTTCCATAGTTTTTTCCAAAAGCTCTTGTAAAAAGGTATAGGTTGCGGAGTGGGAGTGTTCTCAATCTTTTCAATTGGTTGATCACCATCAGGTATCTCAACTCCCACGCTTTCTTTAATTCTTTTGCAAAGGAATTCATAAAAATCACTGGCGTAATATTCGCAATCGCCCAATGGAAACCTGACATAGAGTGGGCATTCACCATCCCTAAACTGCGTATAATCAAAATAAAAGGTTTCATCAAAATCAGCATCACAAACGATAAGCTGTTCTGGTGTCGCAAAACCATCTTTTCTATCGAGTAAGTTTCGGTAAACAATATCACCAACAGGAACACCTTCCCCACACTCCTTATAAAGACTAAAGATTTCTTCACCACCAATTTCCCCTCCTTTGTAATTTTTTAAAAAACTCTTGTAAGACGATGTGAATTGTAAGCCGAGAGTTTTCTCCGCCTTTTCAATTACAAGATCATCAACTGCATTTTTTGCAGTACCAAAATTGATAATCTCATCATCATATTTATTCACTTTATCAATTAATACTGCAACATCATCTAAGGTATAGGTTTTCATCAATTATTCTCCATAAATTATTCTATAAGTTTCTTTTTTCTCTTTTCATCAACCGTAGAGCATTATTGCCGATGCTCCTGTCCCCATCTGTCAAAATCTATCCCTATGATACTCCATTTCATATCAATTATTCCTCCTAAATTACTGTTTTTTTGTTCTCTATAACCTTTAGCGCGTTCCTTCCAATATTCCTCTCTCCACTTACCAAACTTTTCTCTCTCTATAAGCGATTGATGTGTTTTTGGATTAGCGTGAATCACGGAAGTATATTTGTTATGATCTTTACTACCAATTTCTGCTATGGGCCCCTCAGGCGTTTGCGATAGATGATGCAACTCAACAGGCTTGCCATCAAACCCCATAGGTGCTCTTCCTGCTTCCATTCTTTCAACATTGGTGCCCCATACTTCTTCCCCTTTTACTGTCCAACTAACAATTTTGTTAGGATCAAACAAATCGTCTCTCTGATAGGCTTTGTTAGTCTGTCCAAATTTGCTATCGGTAAATTTAGTAGGTTTCTTTTTTAACCACTTCTTTTTTTCTTTAGCAGCAAGTTTAGTTAGTTCTTTCTTCGCCGCAAGTTTGTCAGGATCTCCTTGAGCTGCAAGTTCTGCAAGATTTTTCTTGGAAGCGAATTGGGCAAAATCTTTCCTAGCAATGAACTTGATCACAGCCTTGTTGCCAAGATT
>NZ_JBHIRJ010000066.1:0-2217 GCF_042197045.1 Bartonella sp. AA74HLJMH | reverse complement strand
TATTCGCAATCTTCAGATGGAAGCATGACATAAAGTGGGCATTCACCATCCCGAAACTGCGTATAATCAAAGTAAAAGGTTTCATCAAGATCATAACTCACAACGAGCTGTTCTGGTGTCGTAAAACCACGTTTTCTATCATTTAAGTTTTGGAAAACAACGTCATTAACAGAAACACCTATAGGATGCTCATAAAGACTATAGATTTCTTCACCACTAATGTCCCCACCTTTATAATGTTTCAAAAAACTCTTGTAAGAGGATGTGAATTGTAAACCAAGAGCTTTCTCAGCCCTTTCAATTACAAGATCATCAACTGCATCATCTTCAGTACGAAAATGGATAATCTCATCATCATATTTATTCACTTTATCAATTAATATTACAACATCAGCTAAGGTATAGGTTTTCATAAATCTTCCCCTGCATGGTCCTTAATTCTTTTACAGAGAAATTCATAAAAATTACTTGCATAATAAAGGGGATCTCCAGATATTACCTCAAAATAGAGCGGACATTCACCATCCTGAAACTGAGAGTAATCAAAGTAAAATGTCTCACCAAAATCAGTTCTACTGACAACAAGCTGCTGTGATTTTGCTAAACCATTTTTCATTTCTGTTAAGCGATTATAGACAATGTCACCACCATAAACAGTTTCAAAGTCTACACCATAAATGCTAAAAATTTCCTCGCAACCAATTTCTCCTCCTCCATAATTTTTTAAAAAACTTTTGTAGGACGAGGTGAATTGTAAACCAAGAGTTCTCTCAGCCTTTTCAATCAATATATCATCAGGTGCATCCTCTGCAGTGCCAAAGTCGATAACATCCGGATACTTATTAATTAATTGTGCAACATCAGCTAAGGTATAGGTTTTCATGGATGATCCTCAAAACTTGCGTTATAAACGCTTCATATTTCCTCTATCAATTTCACCTCTTCCATAGTTTTTTCCAAAAGCTCTTGTAAAAAGGGATAGGTTGCGGAGTGGGAGTGTTCTCAATCTTTTCAATCGGTTGGTCACCATCAGGTATCTCAGCTCCCACACTTTCTTTAATTCTTTTGCAAAGGAATTCATAAAAATTGCTAGCGTAATACTCGCAATCCTCAGATGGAAGCATGACATAAAGTGGGCATTCTCCATCCCTAAACTGCGTATAATCAAAATAAAAGGTTTCACCAAAATCTGTTCTGCTAATGAAAAGCTGTTCTGGTGTCACAAAACCACGTTCTCTATTGAGTAAGTTTCGGTAAACAATATCACCAGCAGGAATACCTTCCCCACAATCTCCATAAATGCTAAATATTTCATCACCACCAATTTCTCCTCCTCCATATTTTTTTAAGAAAACTTTGTAAGAGGATGTGAATTGCAAACCCAAAGCTTTCTCCGCCTTTTCAATCTGTAAATCATCTGTTTCATTCTCTCCATCATCTTCAGTACCCAAATTGATAATCTCTTCATCATATTTATTTACTTTATCAATTAAGACTGCAACATCATCTAAGGTATAGGTTTTCATCAATTATTCTCCATTAATTATTCTATAAATCTCTGTTTTTTCTCTTTTCATCAACCGTAGAGTATTACTGCCGATGCTCCTGTCCCCATCTGTCAAAATCTAGACCTATAATACCCCATTTCATATCAATTATTTCTCCTAAATTACTGTTTTTTTGTTCTCTATACCCTTTAGCGCGTTCCTTCCAATATTCCTCTCTCCACTTATTAAACTTTTCTCTCTCTATAAGCGATTGATGTGTTTTGGAAGGAGCATGAATCACGGAATTATATTTATTATGAGATTCCTTGCTCATTTCTGCTATGGGCCCCTCATGCGTTTGCTTTAGGTGATGCAACTCAACAGGCTCACCATCAAATCCTATAGGTGCTCTTCCTGTTTCCATCCTTTCAATATTGGTGCCCCACACGTCTTTCTTGTTTACTCTCCATTTAACCCTTTGGTTAGGATCAAACAAATCGTCTCTCTTATAAGCTTTGTTCGTCTGACCAAATTTGCTATCGGTAAATTTAGTGGGTTTCTTTTTTAACCAAAGCTTTTTTTCTTTAGCAGCAAGTTTAGTTAGTTCTTTCTTCGCCGCAAGTTTGTCAGGATCTCCCTGAGCTGCAAGTTTGGCAAGATTTTTCTTGGAAGCGAATTGGGCAAAATCTTTCCTAGCAATGAACTTGATCACAGCCTTGTTGCCAAGATT
>NZ_JBHIRJ010000065.1:0-2262 GCF_042197045.1 Bartonella sp. AA74HLJMH | reverse complement strand
AAACTGGAGCATAGCAGTGGCTTCACCCACAGCACCCCCCACAGCACCGGCTGTGCAAGCACCACTCGCAACAGCGCCTTTTAAACAGCCAAGACCGGCATGGGCAACGATCTGCGTGACCGTATCTATTTTGCCTTCTGCCTTGGCGGTACCGATTTCTTCCGCCAACGATTTGCCAACCGTATCAGATAGGGCGATGCGCAGATTGTTAAAAAAGTTCTTGTCAAGAGAGCCACCCTCAAGAGCCGTTTGAACGCCTGTGCCAATGGCGGCTTTGATCAGGTTCTTTTCCGCTTCACTGGCGATACGATCGACAAAAGGAGCGGTTTTAGGCAAAGATTGTCCAACACCTGCCATTTCCGTTATTTGGCTGGTTAAGCCCGCCGTTAACATCGACGAGACAATGCTGAGAACATTCTTTGAAGAGCCAAGCTCATGCAAGGCACCGGCAATATTGCCGCGATTATTGACAAGAGCCACAGCGCTTTTGTTAATCAGTGCTTGGACACCTGCCTGTATCGCTGCATTCATGGCGGTACTCGAGCCAAGCCCCAAAGCACCGGTAATGGCACTGGCAGCACCCGAGGCTGCTCCGCCCGTAACCGCCGTGACAGCCAATGCCACGAGAGCCGCACCGGCTTCTGTCAGCCCTTGGGCTTTATAATCCCAGTCTTTAAATTCAGCCTTAACTGCTTGCCAATCCACTTGCTTGGATAATTCTGGATCATCACGCAGTTGCTTAATCCATGCCAAGCCTGGGGAGCGAGATAATTGCTCAAGAGATTTGTCTAAATCACCGGTTGCCTCATATTCAACAACGAAGCCATCACCCGCATCAAGCTTTATGCCACCCTTAGCATCTATGGTGACATGTTCGATGGTCTCCTTAAGGTAACCTTTATCGCTCTCACTCCACCACACAAGGTTTTCATTACGCTGATAAACATCCTTAAAATCTTGATCCTTGTTGGTCAGAAACTTGATTTTTCCCGTATCTGATGCCAAATGCGTCTGACCACCACTTGATAGCCCTGCCGCATCAAGCGTGAGATCCCCATTTTGCGCATGCATGGAGAGGTTGCCCTCTGTTTCTATCGTGGTTTTGTTTGTAGTAACTTCTGTTGATTGTTGACGAAACTTATTCTTTTGCTTCGATTTGTCGCCTTCTTTGCCCCTCAGATCCAAATCAAAACTGTTAAAATCTTGCTCTGAAATCGCGTTGAGAGCGCCACCACTGGTGAAATCTCCATTGCCCTTGGCTTTAAACTTTCCCTCAAGGTTAAGTTCACCACCTGTGACAATGGTCAAATCTCCATCACTGTTGACTTCTGCCAAACGGTGCTCACTGCTTTGGGCGTTATAATGCCCTTTTTCCAATGTCTCCTTATGGTCACTCTCTAGTACTAATGAACCAAACGTAGCAGAACCATCGACAATCACCGTCGTCGATCCACCACTGCTCCATTGGCCACCGCTCATGCTTAAATCGCCAAGGGAGTGAATGTTTAAATCCTGTATAGAAATGATTTGAGCCTGCTGCCCACTGCGATCAACAAAACCATATTCATTCGTGTCACGGATTTTTGCAGTACCATCAATGATTGTCTTCGCATTGAGGGTGATGATATCCCCCAGAATAACCCCTGAAGAGTTGGCTAAAAGATCGCCACTGCTGAGATCTACAGCACCGCTGCCAAGCAAAAAACCACCATCATTAAACAAAGTTTGCGTAGTCGAAACATGCAATGCACCATTACTTGATATGGTGCCACTATTGGTAAGACGGTCCGTCTCTATAGTGACGCCATTGCCTTTCAAACGTGCACTGGCAAGGTTTCCTTGCTGCGTTTTTGCCCCATAAACATCTTGTGCTAAAGAAGTGTTTGGTGCCAAATAAACGTGGGGTACCAAGACCTCTTGTCCATCAACAAGGTGGGTCTCAAGCCAGATCATATCCTTTTTGATCCCAGCAATCTGCTGAGGCGTTAAGGGCTTGCCTAGCACTAACCCCAAGGGATCTTGCTGCTCCACAGCATTGTCATAGAGCCTTTGCATTTGAGCATTGGGATCTTCAACATCAAGAAGAGTGCGATTGCCTGTCAGCTCGAAGATTTGCTCACCCACCAGACGATATTCAAAATAAGCATCCCCTAATCTTTTAAACACGTTCTCAGGCTTATAATTGCCAATCTTTTTTAAGTAATAGTCCGATCCTAAAAATTTACTTGGGTTGATAAAATCTGGACGCGTCTCGACTAAAAA
>NZ_JBHIRJ010000064.1:0-2265 GCF_042197045.1 Bartonella sp. AA74HLJMH | reverse complement strand
GCGGGGGGCTGCTTTATAGCAAAAAAGCCGCGTCCTTTAAGACACGGCTTTTGTTTGCAACTGGAAACTTATACATTTTAAATGTTAAAATATATTACACAAAACGTGTAAAAATGCAAGCCTTAATACATAAAAACCGCATCAAAATGAATTGATACGGCTTTTATTATCAAAACAGCTAGCGATCTAAATAAACGATTAAAAGAAATAACCGAAATATAAAAGAACGTCTCTTTATTGCACAAAACGTATCAAAAAGCAAGCTGTTAAGTAAAATAAAAATGGGATTCACACTGTAGATTCAGTGATTTATAATTATCATTTATCAAATCAATTTAAATCATAATGAATAAAATGAACGCTGTTAATTTACCTTCTTTTCAAACAGAAGAACAATCTTCTTTTCGTCAACTGCCCCATAATATTGAAGCAGAGAAAGCTTTGCTGGGTGCTATCATTATCAATAATAATGCTCTTGATAGCGTTTCTGATTTTTTAAAAGCAGAGCACTTTTTTGAACCGTTGCATCAAAAGCTTTTTGATATCATTTCACAAATTATTCAAAATGGAAAAGTTGCAGATCCCATTACTATTAAGCCCTTTGTTGAAAATGATGCGAAAATTGGTGACATCACTGTATATAATTACGTGGTGCGTTTAGCTAAAGAAGCTGTAACAATCATTAATACCAAAGATTATGGGAGTGTCATTTATGATCTGTTTATCCGACGCTCTTTAATTAACCTTGGCACTCAAGTTGTGAATAGAGCTTATGATGTTTCTGTAGAACTTACAACATCACAACAAATTGAAACTGTTGAAAATCAGTTGTTTGAATTGGCAGAAAAAGGAAAATATGGGGGTGGGTTTGAAAACTTTAATACAGCCATTGCAAAAGCACTTAACATGGCAAGCGCTGCAAAAAAGCGTTCCTCACAGCTCTCAGGGATAGCTACCCATATCAAAACACTTGATGAGAAAATGGGAGGGTTACAAGCATCTGACTTAATTATCCTTGCGGGGCGCCCTGGGATGGGGAAGACCTCTCTGGCGACCAATATTGCTTTTAATATTGCCAATGCTTGCAAGCGTCATGATAACAGCCAAGCCAATGAAGGGGGTATTGTTGGTTTCTTTTCACTTGAGATGTCAACTGAACAGCTTGCAACTCGTATTATCTCAGAGCAAATAAAGGTTTCTTCTTCTGATATGCGCCGTGGTAATATCTCAGAAGAGCAATTTGCAAAAATTATTCACGCAATGCGTTCCTTACAAACAATCCCTCTTTATATTGATCAAACGGGTGGGGTGTCTATTGCACAATTGTCCGCTCGTGCAAGGCGTCTTAAACGACAACATGGTCTAGATGTCTTGATTATCGATTATATCCAACTCATGACAAGCGGTTCAAAGCGTTCATTAGAAAATCGCGTTCAAGAAATTACAGCCATTACCACCGGATTAAAAGCACTTGCAAAAGAACTCAATATTCCCATCATTGCTCTGTCACAACTTTCGCGTCAAGTTGAAAACCGAACCGATAAACGTCCACAACTCTCCGATTTACGTGAATCTGGTTCAATTGAGCAAGATGCCGACATTGTGCTGTTTGTTTATCGTGAAGAATACTATCTCAAAAATGAAGAACCAAAAGAAGGCACTGCTGAGTATAGCAAATGGCAAGAGGCAATGGAGCAAGCCAAGGGTAAAGCCGAGGTTATTATAGCAAAACAACGCCATGGTCCGACAGGAATCGTTCCCCTTGCCTTTCAATCCGATTTTACACGCTTTAGTGATTTATAACATAATGTAAAACATTAAATAATTGTTATTAGCTAACTGAAAACATTGTAAAAACACATAAAACATGTTATGATCTTTACATCATTTAATGGGACTTACAAACATGCTTAATAAAGTGATTTTAATTGGTCATTTAGGTGCCAATCCAGAAAGCAAAACAATGTCAACTGGCATCGAGGTGGTCAATTTTCGAATGGCAACGTCTGAGAGCTATACAGACAAGGCAACCAATAAGAGAATAGACAAAACCGAATGGCATTCCATTGTGGTGTTTAATCCACACTTGGCAAAAGTAGCTCTCCAGTATCTGAATAAAGGCAGCAAAGTTTATATCGAGGGACGACTACAAACTCGTAAATGGCAAGATAAAAACGGTGTTGATCGCTATGTAACAGAAGTCATATTGCCTCAGTACAAAGGCGAGTTAAAGCTTTTAGATGGCAAAAATGATGATAATCAAGA
>NZ_JBHIRJ010000063.1:0-2274 GCF_042197045.1 Bartonella sp. AA74HLJMH | reverse complement strand
TATGCAAAGGGTCAACAAGCCCTTGCTGTTGAACGCGTTTATGCAGCAAATTTTGGTCTTGCAGACTATGGACCCATCTTAAAAGCAGGCATCACAATCGTTTTGCCAACCCTCCCCTATCCTAAAGCCACACCGGTGATTAGAATTTGGGGCAGTCAATCATGAAACCTTTTTGCACGGTTCTGGCAAATGGAGAAGACATCACAAAAACTCTTATGGATTATGTTTTGTCGATTGAAATTACCGATGAAGCAGAAAACAAAAGTGATCGTATCACTATAGAGCTTGATGACCGCGCACGCGACAGTGATAACGGCTTTCTCGATATTCCTCTCATCGGAACAATCATTTCCGTAACACTTGGCTATGAAGGCGGCAAAAACCGCGATATGGGAGCCTATCTGATTGATGAAATCTCTGTAAGCAGCCCACCCCAAAGCTTAAGTGTAACAGGGCGCGCCGCCTCTATGAATACGTCTTATAGAACACCCAAAAGCCAATCCTATCACCAACAAACCCTTGGCAGTATTGTTCAAGAGATAGCAGAGCGCAATGGCTATACACCAAAAGTTGACCCTGCTCTTGCTAAAATTGTTGTGCGTCACATTGATCAAACTTCTGAAAGCGATATGGCTTTTGCTACGCGCCTTGCAGAAGACTATGATGCGGTAGCAAAACCCGTTGATGGCAAGCTTGTTTTGGCTAGACGGGGGGAAGGCAAAGCCATCACTGGTGAAACACTCCCCGTTATTGTTATTCATGAGAAACATTGTACCTCTTGGGATTTTAAATACAGCGCACGAGATGAAGCAGGTGCAGCCAATGGCTTAGAAACGGATGTGGGGGACGATCAAAAAGCTGCAGCTGATGCACGAGAACCAGAAGAGATTGATGATGATGAAAACTTTATCCATATGGATAACAGTGACAGAGCATCATCATCTGAATCAGAAAAAGCAGAAAAAGAATCTGAGAAAGAAGAAGAAGACAAAGAGAAAAAAGGCGGTGTTCTCGCAACCTATCATGATATCCGCAGTGGTGAAAAAAAAGAAGTCAAAGTTGGTAACCCACCGTTTCATGAACTCAAATACACCTACCATAACCAATCAGAGGCTGTTGCGGCCATTGCTGCTTATCGCAACAAATCATCACGCGGTAAATCTTCTTTCTCATGTGATATCGGAGGTGATCCGTTTGTGCAAGCAGAAGCAAAGCTTGTTCAAGAGCCCCCTTTCCGCCCCTATATTCCAGCAGAATGGCGCATCAAAAGTGTTCAGCACAAACTTGATAAAACGGGTGGTTACACCACAAAAATAGAATGCGAACTTTTTGATGAAGCCCAAGAAGACACAGCTGGAAACGTTGCAAACACCACACCAGACAAGGACGATACCCTTGATCCAAACGCTCCACCAAACGCATGTGACGAAGGCGAAGGCGTCATCCATATGGATGAAGAGGATAGATAAACAAAGCTATTTTATGATGATAAAAAGAAATATTATTTTTATTTTACTATTCCTAAAAATACAGCTAAACAGCGTTCAATTTCTACCATTTTATCTGCATGAATGGAGCCGAAAGCTGGACTAACTTTTTCACATCTTACCGTCATAATCTTATCAATCATGACTTGCGAAGGTTTTTGCAAACCATTTTTAGCGGTTGGCTGAATCGTAATGCGGAGTAATGGCGCATCAACAAGTGTACTAGTAATGGGTAAAACCGTTACACTTGTATGCTCACTGAATTGATTAGCTTGAATGATTAACGCAGGTCTTGGTTTACCAAAATCGCCTTGCATAGCTATTGTGACGAGAGATCCACGCATTACTCTGTCCAGCCATCAACATCCATTAAAGATTGATCCATCAACAACTGCATAGATGTATCTGTTTTATCCATTTTTGCGACTAAGCGACATTGGCGTCGGCACTCTTCTGCAAAGTTCGGTTGGCGAATATCTGGTACCCAAATTTGCATTAAACGCAAACCTGCTTTTCTTTGTGCGTTGCGATGTTTTTGAACGCGTTCATTGACGTGCATTGTAGCCATAACAAAATCTCCATTATGTTTCATGTAACGTATAACACAGAAAAAAGTTACATGAAACGAGATTTTTAATAAAAGGCAATAATTGCAATTTTTAATATTCACTCATCCCCGCCTTGTGTGGGGCTTTTTTATGGAGCAACACATGCGAAAAATATCATCAGAAGGGCTAGCACTTATTAAACAATGGGAAGGCTTGCGTTTAAACGCCTACAAAGATAC
>NZ_JBHIRJ010000062.1:0-2359 GCF_042197045.1 Bartonella sp. AA74HLJMH | reverse complement strand
CCCACCAATTTGGCAAAATCACCAGTAAAATCGCGCCCCGCAATGGCAATCAGCGAGCGCATCCCCTGTTCGGATTTACCCAACACATTAAAAAAGCGCACCAAGGTACCTGTGGCATCTTTGTCCAGATCTTGCATGAATTTTTCGCGAGAAAGCCCGATATTGGCAAAAGCATCTTCAATATGCTTGCCTCCTGCCTGAATACGGGCACTCATGGCATTAAAACCACGCGCGGCACTCTCTGGAACAATACCAGCAGAAATCATCGCCGTACCAAATGCTGCAGTTTCGCGCGCGGTGAGCTTAAACATGGTTGCCGCACCGGTGGCACGATTGGTAAAATCAGACACTTCACTGGCTTTTGCCGCCATGTGATTAGAGAGATGATTGATAGCATCGCCTAGATCTTCAATACCTACCTGATTAAGCTTAAAAACATTGCGCAATTTGGCAAAGCGCTCCCCAATCTGATCTCCCGTCATATCAAAAGCTACAGCTGCTTTAGCGGCATAAATGCTAAAAGCTTCTAGATCTTGTTCGCCAATCCCTGCTTGGCTGGCACTGGTCATCAATTCTAAGACTTCACGCGCCGCTAACGGAATCTTGGTGGAGGTTTCAAGCGCAAAACGGCGCAATTCCTTTAAGCGATCAAGGGGGGCATCGAGAACCTTTTCCAAGCCCTTCATCGATTGATCAAATTGCATGGCTTTATAGAGCGGTGCAATTAAGGTTGCTGTTTGCGCAAGCGCACCCACCATACGCCCGCGTGCTTGGATAAAAGCATTTTCCGCATTCTTTGTCGCATCCTCAAGATGCTCAGGGTCAAACCACCCTTTAAAATGCTGCCTTGTCTTGTTTTGGAAATGTGCAACATCTGAACTAAAGGCTGCAAGATCCCGCTTGGCAGAAGCTATCCCCTCTTGCAGATGATTGACAAAACGCACAACAAGGGAAACATCCATGACGATTCTTTATCCTAACTGATGACTTTCATATTCTTGTTGTTTCAGGCGTGCGAGTTCTTCTCGATAGGCAATCACATCCAGCCAATCCATCTGGTTAATCTCTGAAGGCGCCCAGTGATAATAAAGGGCTAGTTCTGCCCCAAATTGTCTGGCAGAGAGGATTGGCGTTGCGTAAAAAAAGCAAAAAAAGCCTTCAATATTGCGACAATATCCATCACATCAACTCGATCAATCAATTCAGTAGATTCACGTGACATATCAGCCAAAAGTGCTGTGATGCCTTCTGTTGCCTCACTTGTGAACAAAACTTGAGAAAGCTTCGTGATAAGCACATCATTGCTCAAAGTTGTTTTTTGCTCTCCAAACTCAGGAAGCAGCAGCTCTGTCAATTGTGGTCCAATGAGCACCGCTAATTGCTTGGCATGCTTAAAAGTGGGGCGATAAAAGGTCAGTTTCTTGCAGAGAGATTCTTTGCCACTTTTATCTTGATAAGGAAGCGGAACAGCTAATTCCACGTCAATGCTGGTTTGTAAACTTGTCATGATCAATTCCTATAAATTGAGAATAGAGCGGCGGCGAGAACCGATCTCTTGCCCGTTGCGGACAAGCCAGCCGCCCCGTTTAAAAGAAAAGCGGTGCAAAACAGAACCATCCCAAAATTCCGTATAATCCCAAACATTTTTGATCTCGCAATCATAGCCTGTGGCTTTCCCAGCTGTTAAGCCTTCGCTATCCACTTTGACCAACCGCCCTGTCACATCAATGGAATGTTCATGCTCACGCCCATCTTCTTCAGAAATCACATGTTTTTTGCCAGTGAATTTATGACGAAGACCAGGAGGACCACCAAAGATGCCGATAATTTCGGGGGTATGGCTGCGGATTTTCATTTGTAAACTCAAAGCTTTCACACCAAGACCGCTCACATCAATTTGCATATCAGAGCCGCCCGGTTGATAGGTTTCTGTAATTTCTTCCAACGTGGGCAGTTTCAATGTTTCAAGATCAAGGTGAAGATTCACATCATCATCAACAATCAAGGTAAAACCGCGTACAATGCGTAAAGTCATGCTTTAACTCCTTGCTGCTTTGCGATAAGTTTCAAGCGTATCGCCAAATTGATAAGTCATTTTCTTTTGGATATCTTGCGCCAAACGGTCAAAATAAGCGCTATTGCGCCGGCTGCCAAAGCTTAAATCTTCTAGAGGCGGCACTTCTTCTGCATCAAATTCCACCCGCAATTTCCCCAGTTGTAAATTGCTGTTGGAATTTAAATCGCGGTCAAACCAAACACGGCCACCCAAAAGCGCACCACGCGCAATCATATCATCAAGAAACTGTGTAAGGCTGCGGGTAATGGCAATGACATGTTGACCAGTAAGGTTTTCATCATT
>NZ_JBHIRJ010000061.1:0-2408 GCF_042197045.1 Bartonella sp. AA74HLJMH | reverse complement strand
ACAAAAGACTTTTGATCTGTTGGCGTAAAATCTTGCGTGCCCTGGGCTTTGATGTCTTTTTCACTGAACTCATTGCCTCCATAGGTGCTGCCTATCTTTAATTTTGCCTCAGAAAACGCGGTCTTGACAAAAGCCTTCATCGAAGTGATCAAAGCGCCACGAGGTAATATCCCTATTTTCGTTGTGAGATGCTTATCTTTATGCGAGATATTCAAACGTAAGAAACTCACCTGTTGGGTGTGAAGATTTCTCCCCTGTAGTGGAGGTGGTAATTGATCTGCCATGTCTTGCTTCCTCCCTATGATTAATTATCAGGTTCACCACTGTAGGTGGGGATAACAATCGTTCCAAAATCTTGCGCTGCTTGAGAGCTATTTGGAAATTTGAAACGGGTTTTCTTCATTCCTATTAAGGTTTTGGCTGCAACACCAAATTCACGTTCATAATCAAAATACTCTTCTTTAAGCGTATAATGCGTTGCACTGTGATTTTTGCCAAAACCAATAACAGCACTTTGCGCCCCTAGAAACACCGCGCGACGCACACTTTTAACAGCTGTATTATCTGTCGATTTAACACCATGGGTAACATGAATAGCTTCGCGTAAAACAACACCATTATACATGCCAAGAGAACCATCAAAGATTGGGTTCTTTGCACGAGAAGTCGCATAAACCGATTTTTGGATATCTAACCACTCACCAGCGGCTGTATTGGTACGCAATTGCATCACTTGTGTTGGGTGCAAATAGAGAACGTAAACATCATCACCGTTAACATGGACGGGGGAAATTTGCGGATTGGCAAGTTTGGCTTGTTTAACCGCTTCATCAATAAGCTTCAAACTAAAGCTATGTTTGGCTTTATCATTAAGATCTTCATCTTTGGTTTTCCCATCGGGGCGGATAATCCGTTCACTGCTTGGTGCCATGATTTCATTAAAGCCATAATGAACCGGTTTAATGTACACTTCTCGACCATCAACGCTAATCGTACGGGCTGTATAACCACATACCTGCAAAAAGAACATGATGCTTAAACGATTGGCATACCAGCGAACCAAGCCTTCTTTCGCTTTCTTACGTAAATTCGGGAGGATTCTCTGTTGATCAATCGAATCATCATTGGCAACACGCGCCGCATGTAAAAGCTCGTTAATCACCAACCGATCATTCATAAATTGAAGCGCCTCTTCATTGCCTTCTAAGGTTTCGCCTTGCGTGACACCATCTCCAAACAGATTGACTAGCAAACTGAACGTAACACTATCCCCTGCGCTCTTATGGGTTTCGTTATAAAGTTGGATAATGCTGTTCGAACTTTTGCCAATAAGAGGGGCAATTTTTGTCGCTTTCAAAACTTCATTGCTTAATTTCTGTGACCACAATTTCACCGATTGCGGATCATGGGTTCCTATATGTGTTGTTGCCATTGATTTCACCTTTCTTTGCTGTAAAAAAACCGGCTTAAAGCCGGTGGAAAACCCGCATCAAGGCGGATTATGTTGTAAAACTGATTGCCTAATCAGGGTCTGCACCCATTATTTCATAAAAACGGGCTTCATTTTTCGGATTGGATATCCATGCGTTGAATTCCTTTTCTGACATATTCGCAAGTGTCTCTTTGGTCATAGGACCCGTCACGCCCCCTCCACCAGATGCCGTTAAGGTTCTCGCAGAATTCTGACGGCTTTGAAGTGCTGCAACTTGATTATTCGCTTGCACTGCTTGGTTCTGATAGCCAAGGTTTTGCGCTATTCTATAAATCTCTTCTGCCGGATTGAGATCTCTTTGTGCACAAGTGGCTACAAGAGCATGCAATTGATCTCTTATAATCGCATCTATTGTGTTTTGTTGTCCATACTCAGGATAAAGTGATGACCAAGAACTCAATTCCTTTGCGCGTGCCTCATAAAGAAAATTTGCCGCGGCGTCAAAATCACTGGATTTATTTTGAAACGACTTAACAGAATTATTAAAAAATTCACCAAGACGTATATCATGCTGCTGCCGTTCCTCAGCTTGTCTTAGCGCTTCTTTCTGTTCCCTAATATACGCATCCTGCTCTCGAATCTTTTTTCCCATCCAACTCATATAGCCAATAATGTCTTGTGTAGGGTCTGGGGGTGCATTTTCACCTTCAACCATTGGCGTCTGGGACTGGGGTTCATAAAGCTTGACAAGCGCTTCACGAGCTTGTTTGGCTTGTTGCTCCATACGCTGCTGTTCTATACTAGGAACAATCTCTGAAGGCTTTTCAACGGGCTGTGCAACCGGCTCTGGAGAGGTGACATCATCATTATCAATCGTTTCACCATCATAAGTGCCGGCATCAAAAGAGCTCTCATCATCAAAGACCGGTGCTCCAACTCTGTAATCTTCATTCATAGCTTCGTTCATTTCTGCATT
>NZ_JBHIRJ010000060.1:0-2418 GCF_042197045.1 Bartonella sp. AA74HLJMH | reverse complement strand
TGGATAGCTCTATTGAAGTTGACCTTGGTCTTGAAACCCTCACACTTAGCATGACTATTTCTGATTGCTCTCCAGAATTGATGGCACTGTTGGGGCGCACTGATGTCGACATTTCATTACGAAGTTCAATGCAAGCGCAAGGCACACCAGCAGAAGGTGTTGTCATTACCATGAGAGGACTATGCAAAGGCTTTGAAATGGCAGAATGGCAACCGGGAGGAAAAGCAACTTCTACAGCAACATTCACATTGCAATATTTCAAATATGTCCAGAAGGACGTTGAAATCGTTGAGATAGATGTCCTCAACTTGGTGAGAAAATTCAATGGCGTCAATCAACTCGCAGACCATAGAGAAAATATAGGATTATAAAATGACAGTCCAAACAAGCATTACACATAAATTATTGATACCTGTTACTTTTGAAGGAAAAGAGCACACCACAATTACCTTACAGCGCCCCAAAACAAAAGATGTGCAAGCAATCGACAAAAAAGAAGGCATAGAGCAAACAATTGCTATGGTTGCACGCCTTTCTGGATGGGCACATGAAGCGGTTGGAGAACTCGATATTAATGACTTGTCGAGCATTGGAGAGATTTTGGAGTCTTTTATCAAGCGGCGGGATACCTCGACTGGGAAACCGCCGCTAAACTCATAGCCGATATCGCCATTGTGTTCCATTGGTCCCTTTCAGACATGATGGAAATGGAACCACAAGAATTAATATTCTGGGGAAAACAAGCAGCAGAAAGGTATAAGACAAAATGAGTAAAACAACTAAGGTTGCCGATGCAAAGGTAAAATTGACTCTTGAGGACAAACTCACCGCACCTCTCAAACGTGTACAAGAATCTTTTAAGAATTTGTCGCATACATTAAATATTCCCCACTTTTCTGCTGCACTAAAAAATATGACAGCATGCCTTAAAGGTGTTCAAATAGCCCTTGGTACAGCGGCAAGTCGTGCTTCGGTCTTTACCGGTGCTTTAGGGCTTACTGGTGATGGTCTTGTGGCAAGCTTGACCTCTGTCACCATGAAAACCATGCATCTTGGGGATAGTCTTCACCATGCATCACGGCATTTGGGAATGAGTGTTACATCACTTCAATTATGGGGGGATGCAGCTGATAGTTCAGGCATTTCTGCCGAGCTTTTTCAACAATCCTTAGCGGTTTTAAATAGGCGTTCAGCACAAGCCTATGCTGGACAAAAAAGAGGCATGATGGGCTTTGAAACGCTTGGCATTTCTGTCAAAAACACTTCTGGAAAACTCAAATCCACTTCTGTCTTGTTAGAAGAAATTACCGACAAGATGAGTAAGATGAAAAATCAAGCACAAAGACAGCATATTGCTGCTCTGTTGTTTGGTGGTGATGGTAAAGAAATGGCGACCATGCTTGCACAAGGCATGGCACCCATTAAAGAGCTGTTTGCAAAGGCGCGGAAAGGAAAATGGCTGATAGGTGCCGATGTTGCACGCTATGCAGCAGATTTGAGTGATAAGCTTGGTGCTTTTAAGAAAAAAATAGGCGGTATCGCGAGCTTTATTGGCGCCCGTTTCATGCCCGTGATTAATGATATGATTGACGGTTTTTCAAAGTTGATTGATGAAAACCGCGACCTCATTCAAACAACCGTTGCGAGTTGGGCAAAAACCTTAAAAAAAGTCCTTAATGATTTGATTAATCCTACCTCTGATTTAAGAAAAGGCATAAGTGATCTTATAGAGAGGATTAAAGGCTGGTTCCAATGGCTAGAACCTCTGATTGGTGAAATAACCCTCTTTAAGGTAGGACTTGTGGCACTTGGTTCGTTCATTTTTGGTCCACTCATTGCCGCAGCGGGAGCAGCGGGAGCAGCGTTTGTCACCCTTGGCTATACTATAATGACGACGCCCATAGGATGGCTAATTGGCGGCATCGCAGCTCTTGTTGTACTCTACAAATATTGGGACAAACTCAATGCTTGGGTAGCTGCATCCTTAGCCGCAGTTGGAGCAGTTCTTACTGGGGCATTCATTGCGGCAATAGCACCAACTGCTTCCGCAATTGCTGGTCTTGCTGTAACTCTTGTAGCTTCACTCATTCCAGCAATAACTGCCGTTAGTTCTGCTTTTATATCGCTTGGTATCGCAATCATGACCACTCCTATCGGCTGGATAATTGGCGGTATTGCAGCCCTTGTTGGAGCTGGATATTTGCTCTACAAAAATTGGGATACGGTAGTAAGCTTCATAAGCAACTTGTGGAATTCTTTTGCGAGCTTATGTAGTAATGTTTTCAATAACCTCTTGACGCTCTTTAAAAACTTTTCACCACTCTCTTGGATTTCGAAAAAAATCAATGCATTGATTGAGTGGCTGTTTGGGATCAATCTCATGGAAGCAGGAACCAATCTGATTAACGGGCTTTGGGA
>NZ_JBHIRJ010000059.1:0-2444 GCF_042197045.1 Bartonella sp. AA74HLJMH | reverse complement strand
TATGTAACAGAAGTCATATTGCCTCAGTACAAAGGCGAGTTAAAGCTTTTAGATGGCAAAAATGATGATAATCAAGATCAGTCATCTGCTTATGACAGAAGCATTTACAGACCTCTTGATACGCCCCATACCGTTATGAATGACAGTGTTCCTTTTTAAATAAAAGGCGGTGTTATGAAAAAAAATAAAAAGAGGGGACGCCCTAAAATTAAAGGATGTATCAGAGAACCAAACGGACGTATATCACGTGCAAAAGCACCGCGTGAAGCCGTTGATAAATTGGCAATAGAAATGCGTGCAAAGCGCTTCGGTTTAACGCTACAGGAGGCAAAAAATCCACTTTCTGGTACCTATATCGGGCGGCTTTGTTTGCAAGGCGTGATTACTCAAGAGCAATATGATGCCGCGCAACAGTACCTACAGATAAGAAACGATTACCTTTGTGCAAAAGGCTTGCCAAGTGCTGTTTATAATGAAATTCCGTCATCTTCTGATGATAAGGCAAGAGACAAATGGGTAGAATTTGCAACAGAGCAGTTTATAAACACGCAAGAGGCACTAAAAGAAGCGCAATGCCTCTATAGACAGTATAATCTTCACGCTGCGCTACAGTACCTCGTTATAGAAGATCAAACGCTACCATATCTTGTGAATTCATTACGCGTTGCTCTTAATGCGCTTCAGAAGTACTTTTCAAAAAAGTAGATGTGAAAGATATATATATCCATATATATATGGTATTGCAATAATAACTAAGGCGGTCATTATTGCAAATAAAAACGCAGAAATCTTTAATCTAAATCGCCAGAGTATGTTAATCGGAAGAGACATTATGGTGATTATTATGAAGCCTATTACAAACCATTCTATTCTATTGTTTTTATTAAAATAACGTCTTAGTATACGAAGATAGTTGTTTGCCTCTATAGAAATTATTCTAAATGGACCTGTAGAGATTTCTTTAGGGATGTCGTTATAAATATAATCCAACATTCCTTCTGAAATACAAGTAATAAAAGAGGACCGTTTTTGTAGATCACGAAAAACGGCAATTTGCCCCTTTGGGCATGGAGATTCCGAAGAAACATGTTTTGTTAATGGTTGACTACTTACATGACTAGTGAATAAGATACTTATTATTCCGAATAAGGAAATTTTCTTTAAATACGATAATAACATTAGATTTTATCTTGTTTTTCATTGTTGCATCTTCGCTTTATACAGATTCTCTTCAAATATATCAATATGTGTTATTTTTGTGTTGACAAAATGTAGCAAATCGTATTTAATGACATTGCTGTACTTAGGCGTATTGTGTCTAGAGAGGGAAATGTACAGTTCAAAATCCCCGCAAATGCGGGGTTTTTTATTATCTGGAGGGTGTATTTTATGACATCACAAAATACAGAACAGATTTCTCAAACAAAGAAAAAATATAAACCCCCTAAGGCAGGAATGGGGCGTGTTAAAGGTGTACCCAATAAGAATACACGCCTTTTGAAAGAGGCTATTCTTAAAGCTGCTGAATTGGCAGGCAATAAGTATGGCAAGGAAGGACTAATCTCTTACCTCGAAAAGCAGGCAATAAGATGCCCTGCGGCTTATTTAGCGTTGCTTGGGAAGATCTTGCCTTTGCAAGTGACGGGGGAAGATGGGGGCGCGATTAAGATCATAGGGCGTGTAGAAATTGCTCCTTTAACAATGAATGACGACAAGACAGATTAAGATTGTACCAAAACTCATTCCTATTTTTGCAGGAGACGCTTTGGTACGAGCGGCTTGGGGTGGACGAGGGTCTGGAAAGACAAGATCATTTGCCTTGATGGCTGCTTTAAAAGGCTATCAATTTGGTATGCAGGGGATATCGGGGACCATTCTTTGTGCACGTCAGTTTCAGAATTCTTTGGCAGAAAGTTCATTGGAGGAGATTAAGCGCGCCATTGAAGCGCACGACTTTTTAAAGGACTATTACAAGGTTGGGGAATCGTCGATTAAGTCGATAGATGGTCGCGTAGCCTTTCAGTTTTCTGGTCTGGACCGCAATATAGCCAGTATCAAGTCTATGGGGCGTATTTTGCTTTGTTGGGTTGATGAGGCAGAGCCGGTTACAGAGACGGCTTGGCAGACGCTTATACCGACTTTGCGTGAAGAGGGCGAGGGGTGGCGAGCAGAGTTATGGGTGACATGGAACCCGTTGCGAGAGAATGCACCCGTTGAGAAGCGGTTTCGCTTTTCAGACAATGAGGCAATTAAGCGTGTGGAGATCAACTGGTCAGACAATCCGAAGTTTCCGAAAATCTTGAATGAAGCACGACTTGATGATCTGAGAAACCGCCCCGAGACCTATAAGCATATCTGGGAAGGGGATTATCTTACAGCGGTTCAAGGCGCTTATTATCAAAAGGAAATGTTGGCAGCCGAGCAAGAGGGGCGGATAGGGCGTG
>NZ_JBHIRJ010000058.1:0-2593 GCF_042197045.1 Bartonella sp. AA74HLJMH | reverse complement strand
ATACGGTCCATTTTGAGGCAAATAAACCCATTGGTAAAGTTATGGATTTAGATAGGGGATATTAAACCAGATGTTTTAAAAAAAACGTAAACAGAAGGGGGAAAAAGTTCGTTGCAACGGCGGTGGGGCATGCCCCATGGGGATTAGGGGTGGCAGAGTATTTTTACAATCTCTATGAATACGAAGATGGTATGAGAGAATATGAGGAATTCGATGGTGGTCAGTATCATGAGATGCCTTGTAAAGTTGATTACAGTACCAAGGCGCAAGTGAAAGCTTGGATATACGGTGGTGATTTGCCAAGAAGCGTATTGAGTTGCGAAGCGTTGATAGACGAGGTGAATAGGGAAATCAAAAAACGTACAGTGAAAGCAGTGAAAACTTATGATGATATAGACAGTGAACTAGAGAAAGCACTTTATATTCAATTAGGTAGGTATCAAAATGAAAAAAATTGAAAAAAATAAAAAACACGTATTGACTTTAAAGAAAAGGTCGTTTATTAAGGTTGGCAAGTGCTTAACAAACACTATAGCGAATAGCGGATAAATCACGATAAGGTTTCTCCCATTTCTTAAAATACTGACTTTCTTTTATGCTATCTCTAGCATATAACGATTTTGTCGGGTGTGGTCACATCATACAATACTCTTTATGAGAAAAGTGTGACGACGGACTATTCGCCGTGTTTGTTAGCGCCCGACGCCCTTATAGGGCTGTCAATAACAGACAATTTAAACGAATAGGTGTCAGCATGAAAGCTACAGTTACAAATCAAGAAACTTCTCCAAAATATGAACTTACTAATGAAAACCGCGTTGTTAACGGTGTGACTTTACACCGCATTAAAGCTTTAAGAGATTTTGATGATGTTAAGGCGGGGGATTTAGGTGGCTTTATTAAAGATGAGAGTGATCTGTCTCATAAAGGCAATTGCTGGGTTTATGATGATGCTATGGTTATCCAAGCAAGCGTTTCCGAAAATGCCAAAATACGCAATAATGCTTGTGTTGTGAATTATGCAAAAGTTTATGGTAATGCTGTGATTAGTGATAAGGCATGGGTTTTGAGTGATAAGGCACATGTTTATGACAATGCAGTCATTAATGGCAATGCAAAAATTGGTGGCTATGTTTTTGGCAATGCCGTTGTGAGTGATAATGCCGTTATTACTGAAGGGGCTCTTATTTACGATAATGCCCGTGTATATGAAAATGCTCATGTGAGTGGGCTTGTGTTTAATGATGCCCATGTCTACGGTAAATCACGCCTTGCTGCGTGGTCAAAAGCTTATGGCAATGCTCATGTTTTTGATAAAGCTATAGTTTATGATGGTAGCAATATTTATGACAATGCCAAGGTTTTTGGCTCGGCGCGTGTTGGTCCTTTTGCAAAAATTCATGATAATGCTCATGTGAGTGGAAAAGCACAAATTTGCCAATTTACAACGATTTATGGCAATGCTGTGCTTAAAGAAAATAAGAAATTTTCTGAAGATGTCTGTGGTCTTGATCAGGATATAAATAAAGCAGCTTAAATAACGGCGCGGGCGCGGCGGGGGCGCCTCCTTATAACCATTTCATTTAAAAATTTGTTTGAATATTAGATTAGGGAGCTACCTATGACCACTAAAACTGTATCTAAAAAATATGAAATTATAGACGAAATAAAAAAAGTTTACGATGCAGAAACCCGTCAACCTAGATACTTTTATCGCATACGCGCATTAAGGGATTTCGATGATGTCAAGGCTGGTGACCTTGGTGGTTTTATTGAGAAGGAAGATAACCTCTCTCATGATGGGAATTGCTGGGTGTATGATGATGCTATTGCAGCATATGATGCTGTCGTTAGTGAAAATGCTAAAATACGTAATGAAGCCGTTATTGCTCAAAATGCTAAAGTTTATGGTAACGTTGTAGTGAGTGATAAAGCCAAGGTTTATGGTCGTGATACCCATGTTTATGGCAATGCTAAGATTTTTGATAATGCTAGTATTAGTGGTACCATGTGGTTTCGTGGCAAGGGGTGGGTTTATGGCAAGTGTGTGGTTAATGGCAATGCCAAGGTTTATGATCATGCTAAGGTTTGTGGTCAAGTTTGTGATAATGCCGTGGTTTATGGAAAAGCTTTTATTAGTATAGAGGCAAAAATTTATGACAATGCCAAGGTTTGGCATAGTGCTTATGTGAAGGGCTTTGTTTATGGCAATGCAAAAGTATCAGGGTCTTCTTGCGTATACGAAGGTTCTCATATTTTTGATCATGCTAGGGTTTATGGTAAAGCGCTTGTCTACAAAAATGTCAAGATTTATGGCAATGCCCGTGTTTATGAGAATGCTCGTATTTATGAAAAAGCAGAAATTTATGATGATGCGTGTGTTTCTAATAGGTCTATTATTGAAGAGGGTGTAAAAATCTCTGGCAACGCTGTAATTAATGGCAAGCAAAAGATTTGTGATGATACTGATGGTAGTGAACAAAGCACAAACAAAGCAGCGTAAATAAAATAACGGGGCGGGGGGCTGCTTTATAGCAAAAAAGCCGCGTCCTTTAAGACACGGCTTTTGTTTGCAACTGGAAACTTATACATT
>NZ_JBHIRJ010000057.1:0-2647 GCF_042197045.1 Bartonella sp. AA74HLJMH | reverse complement strand
TTTTTTGCTAAAACGATAGTTTTAGTTTTTTTATATATATTCTTATTCTGGTTCTTTATAGCTTGATTTTGCTTAGCATTTGCTTCATTTTGCTTGTCATTTGCTTCAGCAAAATTATTAACATGTTGTTTTGTATTATTTTTTGCTTGTGCACCTTTTTTACCAGCCTCACTACGAACTTGCGATATGTGCTCTTTTTTATCAGAAAAATCTTTTAGTTCTTCTTCAACGCGCGTATTCCACAATCCATTATCTGTCTCAACAAGTTTATTATTTCTCATGAGATATTCGACAATAGCTGCAAATTTTTTCTGCGAACAATGACAAACGCGTGCAAGCGTTTGAAAATCTGTTTTAAGTGGTTCTTTTTTTTCATACATGTAAACGAGAAGGGTTATATAAACCCCCCGTTGTTCAGATGTCATTCCATTTGTACCACTTATCCAGTCATACAAATGGAATCTTATCCATGGCATTGCATTAGACATGCGCGCCCCCTTCTTTCATTAAATATAAAATTGCTAAAGCATCTGCTTCGTTGTCGTCTTTAAGCGCATGCCCTTTGGAACATATCGCCCAGCCTGTCTTAGTACCTAGATCAAGACAGAGAATCGTGTTAGTCATTTGCTATTCCATTAAAAATTATTTTTACAAAGCCGTTCAACGGTAATTATTTTCGAAATGGGGGGAAAGAATGTTAACGATATTTGAATACTTTTCTATAATCTCTATCACTGCTACAACTATTCATGCTGGTGTTTCAGTTTGGACAGGATACAGAAAAAACAAACAACGAGCTCTAGGACCTAAATTACAAATTAATTATACAAAAACACTAGCAAACGTACCTTACGATCCAAATGAAAATCCCACATTCAAAGTAGATTTAACCTCCTACAATCCCACAAAACAAGCAATTAAGATAAATAATATTTGGCTAGATCCCAAAAGTCCGTTTCAATTTGTCGAAGCCGTCTATCCCAATCCAAATCCCGGAATTATTAGAGAACCAAGCATCAATATTCCTATAAAACCTAAACACATCAACTTAATGCACCCTAAGTTAAAACCGGAACCAGAGAGCACATTTGATCTATTTAATGTCGAAAGTAAGAATGAACTTACAATTTTACTGACTATTCAAGCTATGCAACCAAATGTAGTAAATCCTATAAACATTATTTTAGAACACACTTCCTCTAACTATCCCAATAAAACACTTAAAGCTTTTTATTGCATTGGCTTTTTTCGTTTTTCAGAGACGCAAAGATTGAATTTTTTGGCTAAGATATCCAAGACAGAACGTGCTCTATATCGTTCCCTCATTCGCGATAAATAAAAAATGAAATAAATAGCTACACACTAAAAACAAGCTGTAAGACCTAAATCTTTAGTTATCTTAATTTCCTTCCTCTATCTATTGTTGTACCAGTGAAAAAATACAATTATATTCAAAACGATAACCGATATGGACAGTAATGATATTGCTAAACCGTAATCCATTTTTATTTCCTTTCTTCATATTGAAGCTGTTTTTGTTCGCACGACTTTTCACTCAAACTGAAACCCTTGACAAAAGAAGGCGTTGAGAGTGTTGCTTTTTCTTCTTCCATCAAACCTTGCAAACGCTCAGGATAGAAAAAATCTTCGGGTCGCAAATCAATGTTGTGTTTACGAGCATAGTTTAAAAGCATCACTTGATATTTAGCCGGAATGATTCCGCCCTTACCCTCGCGTTTTTCAAGAGAATAAGCCCATTTTCTAACCACAATAACATTACGATTAATGATATTTGCAACCTTATGATATCCACCAAGATATGTAATTATAAGTTTAGCTGTTTCTGTATATGCTTTTATCATAGCCAATAAAATACGATATAAGGAACATTTAGTCAATACGATAAACGTATTTTTATGTTTTTTAATATTGTAAGGTTTTTAAAAATGATAAATAACACAAGTATGGTTAAACAAAGAGAGCTAAAAATTTGGATAAAACAAGAACTTGATAAAATGGGCCGTGGCAGTCAAGCAAAACTTGCGGCCCATCTTGGAGTACGCAGACCAGCTATATCTAATATTGTCAATCTTGACCCTAATAAGGAAATGAGAGACGTTAAAGCTGATGAGCTTGTTAAAATTATGGAATTTTTTAAAGATTCTTCACCTGTTTCCGGATTTTGTTCTGATGATTTTCTTTATTTGTATTCTCAAGCAAATGATTCTGAAAAAAAGATTGTCGAGGATCTTTTAAAATCTTTGCTCGCAGCACGAAATCTATAAAAGCTATTCTTTCATTTTCAGTTAATTTATTTAACATTACAGTTAGTTGTTTGTTTCTTTCACAGTCCAACATAAATTCCCCATTTAAATTTTAAGATAATAAATAATTTATGTGGATTATAAATACACAAAAATACGTTTATCGTAATTTTTTTCTTGACATTTAATTACGATAAACGTATTTTATTTTTATAAACCACGCACAAACAATCGCCAAGAGGCGTTAGGGAGGAAAAATTATGGATAAGCCAATTCTTATAAATTCTGATGAAATCTTATTAGTTGTCTATGATGATGATCAAAACATTGGTCGATCGGGACCACTGGATGAAAGCCAAGTTCTAAAAATTATTGACGAGGCA
>NZ_JBHIRJ010000056.1:1293-2697 GCF_042197045.1 Bartonella sp. AA74HLJMH | reverse complement strand
TCTGTAAACCAAAAGGGAGTCTCTACCTGTGGACTTCCTGCTATTTGGTCAAATTCTTGATTACACTTGTCCAAAGCATCCCCACTCAAACCTACACACTCTTCGTCTACAGATCTCTTTCGCCTTGTCACGGGCGCTTCAGAAGAAGAAACATCCCGTTTTTTTCGAGAAGAAAGACCTTCTGATGACGCTGGACCTATAAAATGTTCATGCGCTTTTAAAGAACAGGGTTGTATACTTGCAAAAGAACGCCAAGGGTCTAAATTGCGTTCATTATCAAGTCCCCGTAAAAATAGCCCCCGAAAATCGGGAACATTAAACGTCGTGGCGCCATCCCCTTCTCCCCACGTCGTTCCTATGACACAAAATAAATCCCAATAAACATACCGTGAATAAGCACTTCCATCACATGGCAACCAACCATCCGGCAAGCGCTCCATTGCAAACGGTCCTATCAGACCGGAAGGTAAACGTTTTAAGGAAGAAACTTTGCCCCTTGTCGGGTTGAGAACTTGCCAACCCGTAAGCTCTTCATCATACACAAGCGTATAAAGACAGCCATCTTGTATCTCTCCTCCCGATAAGGCTAATAAACCGGTTTCTGTTGCCTTATAAACGGGCTTATCGGCTAAATTATTTAAAGCAATTGTTGTCGCCCCAACATTCTTGCCCTTCGCTTTAAAACAAACCGATATGCCATTCTTATACTCTAAAAATGCCGATTGACTTAGAAACCTTATCACGCTCGTCTTTTGGTTATTATCAACCGTCACAATCCCTTCAAGAACACCCCCCGTATCCGATAAATACTCACTTACCCGTTGCATCATAAAACGAGCGCTATTATTAACCGTGTTAGGGTGCTGTCCCTCTGACCAATTAATTAAAGCATCAGCACCACCATTCTCAGATGCCGTTAAAGACCAATCATAAATCGTGGACATCTAAACCTCACGTCTTGATTCCAAACACAACACTCATATTAATCGGGCGCGTCTCACTTATACCTGAACTTGCCAATGCAACATCACGCATGTGAAGGTGGGAATGGGGAAAGGCGAGCTTATGGTGCACGCGTATATCCTCTGCTCTCACGCCCAAACGTTCAGCAAGCTTCAATCTTTGCTGGTCATTCAACACATATCCCCAGATGATTGTCATATCACCATGCCAACTCTCTTCCTGATTTTCATCATTCAAAATCGTAAAGGATTGACCCCCATGGTCATGCTTTCTCATTGCGTCATTTTGTAAAGTGCCAAGATAACGAAAGCGGTCTATCTCGCGGTCATCATCAACACCTCGTAAAAAAACACCACGCAAATCGGGAACATTAAACTTCGTCCAACTATCAGCGCCTCCCCACCTGATCCCTATCGCTTCATAAAGAGCAGGATAATCACT
>NZ_JBHIRJ010000056.1:0-1193 GCF_042197045.1 Bartonella sp. AA74HLJMH | reverse complement strand
GATAAAACACGGAGACCTAATTCCGTCGCCTTGTAAACAGGTTTAGCCGCCAAATCATTCAAGGCAATTGCGGTTTCCCCAATATTCTTGCCCTTCGCTTTAAAACAAATTGATATCCCATTCTTATACTCTAAAAATGCCGATTGGCTTTGAAGTCTTATCAACGTCGTCTGGTGTTCAGCATCAACCGTAAAAGTGCTTTCAATCACACCACTCGTATCCGATAAATACTCACGCACACGTTGCATCATCACACGAGCACTATTATTCAGACTACTAGGACGTTGTCCTTTTGACCAATCAATCAAATCATCACAATAGGCATTCAAGGAGGCATTTAAAGACCAATCATAGATCGTCGACATCTTACACCTCATGTCTTAATCGCAAACAGAACACTCACATTAACTGGACGCGTCTCGCCTTCACCAGTGCTCTCCAAAACAACCTCTTGGTTCTCATCAAGAGTATGAGAACTTACAATGTAGCCCCCTAAATTCTCACGCTCTATGCCCATAAAATTCGCTAGAGAGCTCCCCCCAAACAAGCCTAGACGATAGCCCAACACATCCGTCGTATTCCCATCCCAAAAGTTTTCGTTGCTGGTAAAATGAGACATCGAAAGGCTCTGTCCTTGATGTTGATGCGACTCGATTAAATCTGTTTGCACACTTGCAAAAGAACGCCCCTCATCAATATTGCGCCCTCCATCAAGCCCTCGTAAAAACATCCCTCGAAAATCGGGAACATTAAATGTCGTGGCGCCATCACCCTCTCCCCAAATCGTTCCTATCGTCTCAAATAAATCACCATAATCACGACGCAAATAAGCCTTCCCATCGCAAATTAACCAATCCTTTGGAATCCCACGCATGCCAAACGTTCCTATAAAACCCGTGGGATAAAGACTGCTTTCTTCTTCTTCTAAAGGGAGTGGGGTAGGATTAACAAGATGCCAATGATCTCCATTATAAAACAATGTATAAATGCACCCTTGTTGGATTTCCCCCCCTGATAAAAGCGATAAACCCGTTTCCGTTGCTTTATAAACCGGCTTGCCATCTAAAGCATTTAAGACAATCGTGGTCGCTCCAACATTCTTACCCATAGCCATAAAGCGCAAAACGATACCATTCTTATACTCTAAAAACTGTGAAGTGCTTGCAAGTCTTATCACACTCGTTTGTTGGACA
>NZ_JBHIRJ010000055.1:0-2712 GCF_042197045.1 Bartonella sp. AA74HLJMH | reverse complement strand
ATAAAATTTTATTATATTTCAATATGTTAACTTTTATCAAGTTTCCAAAAAAAACAACCTATATCAAAATACAACCTGTAAACTCAACTAATGCTATATGTTTTGTAGGGGTTTTGGGGGTTTGAGAAACCTTCAAAACCTATAAGTAATATAAGAAAATGAATATACATAATCCTCTTTAAACAAAGCTTTTGAAAACAATAAAGCTATCATTTTAGATTACGGTATAATCTTTTAAAGGCAATGTAAAAAAAATCTAATTCTATTTAAGAGTGGATTTCTTAAAAGTCTTAAAGCAATCCAAATAAGAGTATCTAAAAGTGCAAATGGTTTCTTTTTAGAATAACGCATGATAAATTATTCCTTTTAAGATTATAGGTAATCAACTCACAAGATGATACGTTTAAAGAATTTACAAAAGTCCATTAAAGAGATCTTGATAACGTAATTATTTCCTATCTTAGTTTATCTCATAACAGATGATAAAATAGACTGTTAGTTAAACTAATACATAAGCGGCTTTAATAAGATTGGCATGCCCATTATGTGAGCATGCTTTATAAGTTATTCAGTTTCTCTTATTTCTAATTTTGGTAAGTTTTTTACGATTTTCATTGTTTCTAAACTTACGGTAATAACCCTTTGAAACAATTCTAGAGGGTAGGCAGGGTTGCCAACGGTTTCAACAGCATAGCGATTGGCATCATTGACAATACCACTCTTTTTATCAGTCTTAACGCATTGACGCCCCATAACCCATTCAAGAGCAGGCTTGCCATTGACGATATACTCATAAGCTTCAAGAGGGATATCTGTTATGGTAATATTGCTATTGTAAATAACAGTCGATTTATCCTTTTCCTTACTATTCTTAATTTTTGCGAATTTCATTTCAGTCACATAATAGAATTTTTCGAGATTAGAGATTTCTGTCTGTTTTGGATTACCCTTTTTAAAGATCACGGGATAAGGCTCTACATCTTCATAATTCACGTGCAAATGACCTAGTTCACGTCCTGCTGTTACAAATTTCCAAAAGTCATCAGCACTCTTTACACACGGGATACGAGGCAATTCTTTAGAGAGGTTATCAGCATAACTGGCACGATAATCTTCCGAATGAAGTATACCGTAAACATAATAGAATAGATCATCCTTAGTGATTTTTTCATTAGGATAAGCTGCTTTAAAATGTGCTAATCCTTCATCAGTTATGGCATCATGCCTCTGTAAACCAACAGTTTTGTTTTCCTCTATAGAGTCTGTAAATAAAAGGGTTTGTTTCTCACTTTTACTTTTTGAAACCGTAGCATCTTCATAGATATATCTTGGAAAGCATTGACTATTCTCCATCACTTGAAATTCAGGCACATTCTTAGTCATAATAACAGAAAAATCTTTCTTTGCTCCCGTACCTGTAATTTGTATTACTCTATTTTCAACCGCTTGCCCCATTGGAAATATACATGGAATTTGGGCAACCATTTCATTAAAGGCACGATTGTAATAGAGCCATTGTTGTGTAAAAGGACGATATAGGCTTTGAATAAGGCATGTATCTTCAAATTCAAAAATCTTTCCTTTAGTTAAATGTTTCTTAAGATTAATACTCCAACTAATTTTGCTTTCATCGGCATTAACAAAATTATCTACAGTTTTAGTACGTGTTTTACCGTTATCATGTGTATAAACACCATTAAAACGCTCCACTTCACTATTGTAGAAAGTAATCATATTACTCATATTCTTCGCGAGAGTTTCATTGCTTGCATTGTATGCCCAAGCATCACGATTGGTTTTTAGACCACAAGAATAAATCTCAAACAGTTTTTTACTATGAGGTTTCTTATCACCTAAAGCTAGGAATGTCTTGAAACTGTCATCACGTTGACCAAGCCAATCATTATGCTTATCCGGTATAATTATTTGCCAACCTTGTTTGCTCTGTGTAATACCATCAATGCTACCAAATTTTTTAATTGTCTTAAGCTTTTTTTCTCTTGTGAGATAATCTCCAATATCACGGAAATATATTTTCCCACGCTGTTGAGATTCTGGATTTTTTATGAGAATAGAGATAGCTATGGGAGCCCGTGATCCAGAACCAAAAATCTTACCACCTTCTTTTCGCGAAAGTTCTCCAGAGGTTCGTTGATTACCCCGTAAATGGAAAATATAAAGGCTGCTAAATTCCTTAACGAGGCATTTTCTTAAACCATTTAAAGAACATGCATTAATAAACCCTGCGTTTGTCACAAAACCAATAATACCACAATCTTTTATACGGTCACTAGCCCATCGAATTGCTCGTATATAGCTATCATAAAGTGCTTGCATATTGATTGATTCAGATTGAGCAGCATAAGTTTCACTGATACGATTATCTAATATGGGATAAGGGGTATTCTTCGCATTATCATTAGCACTTTTTTGACCAGTTGAATAAGGCGGGTTGCCGAAGATAACTTCGATAGTCAAATTTTTCTGATGTTCCAAATATTCACTGTTTTCTTTGAGTATACCTTCCATAAGATCTTGTTTTTCAATCATTCGAAACGTATCAGTCAAACCAATATGCTTGAAAGGGATATAATTTCCTTTCATAAGACCATGATAGGTTGCTTCGATATTAATGGCTGCTATGTAATAGGCTAGCAAGACAATCTCATTTGCGTGGATATCATAACGGTATTTATATTCCATATCCTCTGG
>NZ_JBHIRJ010000054.1:0-3218 GCF_042197045.1 Bartonella sp. AA74HLJMH | reverse complement strand
CTTTTTTTGACTGACAGTGTCAGGCTTATGGAGCATGATGATGGTTGTTATAGTCTCTTCATTGATTTGGAGAGCAAGATGGCAACAGAAGTGAATAGTCTCTGCTGCACTGTAGTGAAGTCATTCTTTATCTCTAGAGGGATGCCCCGAAATCATGACTAATCCCCTCTTCTACTTCAAAAAATTTGTAAAGAGATCAACGGCTCTTGGCAAGCCGCTCTGATAACCTATCGCTATGAGAAATCAAGCAGATATATCACAGGAATTATCCTAGAAACTCCGAACCAAAGAAAGAAACAAAAAATAGAGGCTGGGCTGGTAGTCCAGCCAACGGGAACAGTTTAGCGACAAACCCGTCCGATGCAACTCAACTCAACATCGCAGCCACTTCTTATCACTTGGAAATAGTGAGAAGATGGCTACTATAGATGAAAGAGTGTTAAAAAATGATGGATACACTTTGTAAAGAAAAATTAAAATCTATTGATCCTATAGAACCAGCTGCCGCTTATGTTGGTGGCAAAATCAAGTTGGCAAAAACCATTATCAAAATCATTGAAGGCATTCCCCATCGCACTTATGCCGAACCTTTTGTTGGCATGGGAGGAATATTCTTTAGGCGGAAATTGATTCCCTTATATGAAGTCATCAATGATCGCTCAGGCGATGTGGTGAATTTTTTTTCGGGTGTTGCAACGCCATTATCACCCTTTTATGGATCTGTTGGAGTTCCAGATTAGCAGCCGTGAGGCGTTTCAACGTTTTACGTTACAAGATCCAAAGACGCTTACGGATTTAGAGCGAGCTTTGCGGTTTTTATATCTACAGCGGTTGAGTTTTGGTGGGCAGGTGGCAAAGCGTACCTTTGGAGTTGATCCCCACCGTGGTGCACGGTTTAACTCTTTCAAACTTGAAGGGTTCTTAAAGCTTATTTACCGGCGTTTATCAGGTGTCACTATTGAACATTTAGATTGGTTTGATTTTATCAGGCGTTATGACCGGCCAACGACCTTGTTTTACCTTGATCCACCTTATTGGGGCGTTGAGAATTGCTATGGCAAGGATTTGTTTAAGCGAGAGGATTACCAGACGATGTCCACACTGTTTGCACAATTAAAGGGAAAGTTTGTTCTGTCTCTCAATGATGTGCCAGAAGTTCGAAAAACCTTCAGTCAATTTACCTTTAAAAAGGTAAACACGTTTTATTCGTGTAACGCCTCAAATAATGCGATTCCAGCTAAAGAGTTGATCATCTCAAATTGCGATTTCTAAAACGAGAAATAATACATATTAAAGGATCTTTAAATGATCTTTGACGACCTTTTGAAACCCCTTAAAAATCTTTCAAAAAAATAAATTAGTATAAAACCTAAGCTATCAGACTTTCTAGTGGAATATTGAACTGTTGGTGCAAGTTTTTAATCATGCGCAGTGTTAATTTTCTTTTACCACTCAAGATTTCATAAACACGATTTAAATGACCAATCGCAGGAACGAGATCTTTAGCACTTAAGTTCATTTGTTCCATTCTAAATTTAATAGCTTCAATCGGGTGAGGAGGAGAAACAGGATAGTGTTCTGCTTCATACGCTTCAATCAACAACACAAGAACCTCCATTTGATCAAATTCTGGAGTATTCTCTTTAGGTTGATTGTCAAACATTGCAGACACAATTTCTAAAGCTTCTTGATAATCTCTTTCAGTGCGAAGTGGTTTGATATTCATTTCTTAAATTCCTTTAGTTCTACAGTATTAGCATCAATTGCATCATACTGTTTGTGTGTCCCTATAAATTTTATATAAAGCCAACCTGCTGGATAAAAGATTGAAACAACTAAACGATAATCATTGCCTCTAATATTAAAAACAACACGATTATTCTTTAATATGCTTGCATTTTTATACTTCTCTTTAATGTCATGAGGAGAACGCCACTGCGCATTTTTAGCTTCATCTACCCATGCTTTTAACGGTTGTTCAGCATCAGGATATCGAGCCCAAAAAGTTTGAAGTGTGGAGATTTTAACAATTTTCATAAGTGTATCCTGATTTTTATCAATCTTAGTACCATTTTGGGACTAAGTCAAGATATTTATAAAAAGAAAGTGCTTGTTGAAAACAAACCTTTCTCAAGAGCGGCTTTTTACCTCTCATTTTTCCCATTCATTTTCATTCACCACTTATTTAAAGGAGCATAAAGTATGGCAACAGGTTTTCTACACGGTGTTGAAGTTGTCGAGGTTGACGACGGCACCAGACCCCTTCGCGCGGTACAATCGGCAGTTATCGGGATTGTTGGCACAGCACCTGATGCCGATGACCGAGCATTTCCCCTTAATACGCCAGTTTTGGTAACAGGCTCTCTTTCACAAGCAGCTAAACTGGATAAAACGGGTAAGCGTCAAGGTACCTTACCCAATGCCCTTGATCTTATTTTCAAGCAAGTGGGAGCTATTGTTGTTGTCGTGCGTGTGAACGAAGGTGACAATGAAAATGCAACACTCACCAATGTTCTAGGTGGTGTGAATGCAAATGGCGCTTATGAAGGCGTCCATGCTTTGATTGGAGCGGGGTCCATTGTGGGACAAACACCACGCATTCTCATCGCTCCAGGCTTTACACACAAACGCCCTATAAGTCTTAGCAAGATTGATGTGATAAACCAAGGAAGCGGTTACACTCAAGCAACCGTTAAAATTGCCGGCGGGGCAGAAGCAGAAGCAATCCTGAAAGATGGAAAAGTAACTTCTGTTGTCATTAAGGACAGTGGCTTTGATTATCAAACCGCCCCAAATGTGACGATTGAAGGGGATGGCACTGGAGCGACAGCCAAAGCCGAAATCAGTACAACCTCTAATCCTGTAGCAGCAGAACTGATTGGCATTGCAGAGCGTTTGCGTGCTATTGTGGTGCTTGATGCACCAAACAGCACAGATGAAGCAGCCCTTAGCACAGCAAAAGATTTTGATTCAAAACGCGCCATCATAGTTGACCCTTTTGTAAAGGTGAATCGTGATGGAAAAATTGTAGAACAGCCGGCAAGTGCAGCGGTTGCTGGTGTCATTGCCAAAATAGATTTTACCCATGGTTTTTGGCATTCTCCTTCCAATAAAGTGATCAATGGAATTGTGGGAACTGCACGCCCTATTGATTTTTCCATTGGGGACAGATCAAGCCGCGCCAACCTTCTTAACGAACAAAACATCACAACCATTAT
>NZ_JBHIRJ010000053.1:0-3333 GCF_042197045.1 Bartonella sp. AA74HLJMH | reverse complement strand
TCAGAATTTATAAACACTGGTTTATTCACAAATGCCTCCATACTGCCTATTGGCAAAAGTTATTTTCTAAGATATGGAACTTATATTTCATTATTTATGAAAATTGTCAATATAAAAATTCAGAAAATATGAAATTTTAATAAAGTGTAGGTTAATTATGGATAAACTAATGTTAGAAAAACTTTGGAATTGTGGAGATAAAAAAGTGATGGCTGCTATTATTTTTTGTCTGAAGAACAAGAATTCTGAAGAATCGTTAAAACAGCTTTCTGAACTTCGGGATTTGCTTGATAATACAGTTGAATAAACTGTTCAGATTCTTTGATTAGAAAAGGGGGGATTTCGCCAAAAAAATCAATAATTTCTATTAATTCACTTGCTTTTATTGATCTTTTTGTACCTGAATCATGCAACATACTAGTTAAGGTAGATGGTAACACTCCTAAATGCTTGGCTAGCATTTTCTTACTACCATGACCATTTTTAGCTAATTGCGCATTAAGCCATACCTTTAACTGATCTGATTCCATAAAATACAAAGTCTTTCATATGAAATGAAAAATCAATAAAAAAAATATGAAATTTTATCTTGATAAAATTCATAAAATATGAAATTTTATCTTTATGAAAAAAGAACCTGCGTATACTATAATAAAATATCTAGGGGGGGCTATTAACGTTTCGCGTATTTTGAAGAAATGTAAAGGAGCTGTTTATCGTATCACTTATTCTAAAGAGAAGGGTGGTTCTAATGGATTGTTTCCTTCAATTTATCAAGCGCAGTTATTAACCTACGCACGTGATCATGGGATAGATTTGCGTCCAGAAGATTTTTTTTATCCCGAGCGCTTGCAGAGATTAATGCAAGAGCAACACCCCCCAATGACTACATTTGCAAAAAGTTCCGGCGTTGATAGCGCGCGTGAGACTTTGCAGCCTTAAGGAGGTGATGATGGCTGTAGAAAAGAAATACGAACTTACTGATGAAACAATTGAGTTTGCTGGAAAAACTCTTCACCGCATTCGTGCATTGAGAAGCTTTGGAAAAGTTAAAGCAGGTGATGTTGGTGGTTTTGTAGAGAGTGAAGGCAACCTCTCTCATGAGGGCGATTGTTGGGTTGGGAATAGGGCATGGGTTTATGGTGATGCACGTGTTTTTGGCAATGCCAAGGTTCTTGGTTTTTCTCATGTTTATGACAATGCCCGTGTTTATGAGAATGCCAATGTTCTTTTAGCAGCTGCGATTTATGGCAACGCCAAGGTTTGTGGTAATGCGCATGTATTTGGCAATGCTAGGGTTTACGGTCAAGCCGCGGTTTTTGGTAATGCTTACGTTTACGATAATATCCATGTTTATGGCAACGCCAAGGTTTATGGCAACGCCAAGGTTTGTGGTTATGCCAAGGTTTGTGATGCTGCTAAGGTGTTCGGTCATGCCGTGGTTTATGGTAAGGCCAAGATTTATGGAAATGCATATGTTTGCGGCACTGAAGAATATGGTGGCGACAGAGTTTATATGTGTTCACATAATGCAAATGAAGCGCATAAGAATGATGATGGTAAGCCTCGTGTAGAGCTTATACCGCCGTTGGCACTGCTTGAAATTGGTAAAGTTTTAGAGTTTGGGGCAAAGAAGTACGGAGCAAACAATTGGCGTAATGGCATGCACTGGAGCAGGTTACACGGTGCTGCTTTACGTCATTTATTAGCATGGTTTGGTGGAGAGCATAAGGATGCTGAGAGTGATTTATCACACTTGGCACATGCGGCTTGTTGCATTCTTTTTTTAATGGAATGCGAAGCACAACAGATTGGTCATGATGACCGCCCTCATAAAAATTAAAGGAGATAAAGATGAGTTCGAATGAGATTTTATGGATAGCAGTGGTTTCAGTTTTGCTCTTAAGCGGAGTGATGTTTCGTATTGCATTGCATTATCGCGATCAAGTTAAAGCACTTAAAGAGCAGGTTCAAGATATTAAGAAAAAAATGAAAGAGAATGAGTTTAGGTATTTAATGGAAAGCAAGCAGACAATTGATGAATGTGATGCGGATCTTGAAGAACGTGACAAGGAAATTAAACAACTGAAGCAAGAGATTGAAGAACGTGACGAGGAAATTAAACAACTGAAACAAAAGACTGAAGAGCATGAAAAGGCGTTCAGAAATGTAAGTGAAGTTGTAATGACACTCGAAGCAGATGTTCAATCACGTGATACGGAAATTAAAGAATTGAAGCAAAAGATAGATGCGTACCGAGAAGACTTTAAACGGAAAAGTGAAAAGATACAGGCACTAAAAGCAGATGTTGCATCACGCGACGAGCAAGTTGAAAGACTAACACAAGAGCTTAAACAGCGTGATGAAGTAGTAAAAGCGCCGCCTCATAAGAATAAGAAGAGTAAGAAGAAAAGTAAGTGAGAAGATAGAGGTGGAAGATATGATACTTAAAAAGAAGTATGAATCTACTGATGAAACAATCGAAGTTAATGGAGTTACGCTTCACCGTATACGTGCTTTAAGAAATTTTAGAGATGTGTACGCAGGTGACTTAGGTGGCTTTATTGAAAATGAAAGCAATTTAAGTCATGAGGGAGACTGTTGGGTTGGGGACGATGCAAAGGTTTATGGTAGTGCTAGGGTTTACGGTCGAGCCAAGGTTTTTGGTAATGCCAACGTTTATGATAACGCTCATGTTTATGGCAATGCCATTGTTTATTTTGATGCTAAAGTTTTTGGTAATGCACATGTATACGGTACAGCAATAATTTGTGAAAATGCCCGTGTGTGTGGTGATGCATGGATTGATACAGGTTTTATTAGTGGTTGTGATTTAGTTAATAGTAGTAAAAAGAAATACGAACTTACAGACGATACAGTTGATCTCGGTCCTTTCAAGTTACACCGAATACGAGCATTGAGAAGCTTTGGCAAAGTAAGGAAAGGTGATTTAGGTGGCTGGGTAGAGAGTGAAGAGAACCTCAGTCACGAAGGTAATTGTTGGATTAGTGGTTTAGGGGCTGTTTTTGGTGGCGGCAGATTACGTGGTGATCACCTAGTTCCAAACTTTAATTACATTTCCAATACGACTTATAAATTGTCTATGTTAACACCACAACAATACATGGCATCTCTACCTTGGCACCGTAGAATATGGGAGCGACTCCGTTATTATTGGGAGTGCGGAATATGGCTTTAGAGCTTCATAAACGTGATGAATAATACAATTCTTTGTTTTGATCTAGGTACCAAAACAGGGTGGGCGATACGTGGTGCAAGTGGTGACATGTTCAGTGGTACCGTGAATTTTCAATCGCGCCGTTTTGAAGGCGG
>NZ_JBHIRJ010000052.1:0-3361 GCF_042197045.1 Bartonella sp. AA74HLJMH | reverse complement strand
GCTATTGCAACCTTTGAGCTTGATCATTCGCGCAAGTGGCTTGGAGGAGAATTAAGCGCGCATATAGGGTTTCATAAAGGGTTGGCAATTCTTGGCGCTTATGATGATAAAGAGCAAGAGAATGCAACAAAAAATTCACCCAAAGGGCAATTTTCCAAATTGTCTTTTTCCCTAGGCTACGTGCGTCCTTTTTCGCTCAAACAATATAACTTTCGCTATAACACGCTGTTTTCAGGACAATTATCACCCGACACATTGTTTAGTTCAGAGCAAATATCGCTTGGTGGTAGTTCCTCTGTGCGTGGGGTGCGTGAGGCGATTTATTACGGCAATAATGGGGCGTTTTGGCGCAATGAATTGTCGCTGTTGTTGCCAGGTTTTTCTTCGAGAATGGGGCGTAAATTTATGAGCCAATTTGCCCCTTATATGGCGCTTGATCTGGGGGCTGTAGCCAATAATGTAAACAAAAACAGTTTTGGCGGGAGCCTCGTTGGGGCAACTCTTGGTTTCCATGCAACCGGAGACATTACAGATATTGATGTGTCTTATTCGAATATTTTAACCCAATCGACAGTGCGAGAAAAGGGAAATGCGACAGGGTTATTTCAAGTGCGGGCATTATTGAGATTTTAGAGCAAAGGGGCGGTAAAAAATATCGCTGCGCTGTTTATACCCATATGGGTTGTTTTTTTAAAGAGATAAAGAATTTTATGAGGAGCTGAAGATGCGGGGATTGAAAAATCAAAAGCATAGATTGGGATATGGATACAAGCTATGGCAGCGCGTTCTTTGTGTTTTGCAGCGAGGGATCCATAAGGGGCTTTCACTTGTTTTAAGCTTTTGCTTAGCTTTTCAGCCTTTGTTGTTGCAAGCACAAGCGCTTGGAGCGCGAAGTCCTGTTGCACAAGAGAGCCAAGGGATAAAAGCAGCTGATGGGGTTGGCTCTGTTTTCCGCCCCACGGTGGGGAAAGCCGGCAATGATGTGCCGCTGATTGATATTGTTCGCCCCAATGGACAGGGGCTTTCTCATAACAAATATGACAGTTTCAATGTTGATACCCATGGCGTGATTTTGAACAATTCGACTGAGGAGGTTTCGCGTTCACAGCTTGGGGGATTGGTGCCAGGCAACGGCAATTTGCGTTATAGCGGTGCAGCAAAGGTTATCCTTAATGAAGTGGTGAGTGCCAATCGCTCGCGTCTTGAAGGCGTGAGCGAAGTACACGGGCAAATGGCGGATGTTATTATCGCCAATCCCAATGGGATTACCTGTAACGGTTGTGGCTTTATCAATACCCCACGGGTGACTTTATCGACCGGACAACCGATCATTGGAGCCGATGGCGCTTTGAGTGGGTTGCGTGTTGAGGGTGGTGATATCACCATAGGCTCTCGTGGGGCTGATGGGAGTGCATTAGATATTTTTGATCTTGTTTCGCGCAAGATCAGTGTCGGAGGTCCTATACAGGTCAAAGGAGATTTGGCTGTTATCGCTGGTCACAATCATTTTGATTATCACAAGCGGGAAGCAACTTCTCTTGGTTCTGATGGCAAAGAGCCAGAATTGGCGATTGATTCCAGTGAGTTTGGTGGAATGTATGCGGGGCAGATCCGCGTGATTGCCAATGATAAAGGTGCGGGCGTTAAGATGCGCGGAGACATGGTTGCCAATGCAGGCGCCATGAGATTGACAAGTGATGGCAAGCTGGTGATTGCCAAAGCACGCGCCAAAGGAGCAGTAAAAGCGCGTTCCCACCACGATAGTGTGCATGTGAAAGATCTGCTTTTTTCAGAAGAAACGGTTGAACTTAAGGCTTTGAAACATGTTGAATTGGCTGAGCAAGCTCGCGTTGCGGCAAGCGGTGCTGTTGATGTGCATGCCGATCTGATCAAACTCCAGTCTCATGCTCTTCTAGCAAGCGGTATTGGGAGTGATGGTCAACAGTCAGCGACGGGTTCTTTGCATTTACAGGCAGCAAAGCTTGAGGCGGGGAATGGGCGGATAGCCGCCGGTGATCTTTTAGAGATCCAAGCAGCAACAATTGATCTGAGCCGCATGCAAGACAATGATCAAACAGGGGTTTCTTCCCTTGGCGATCTGACCATTAAAACCAATCAAATCAGCGCTTTAAACAACCATATTGGTGCCAAGGGGAATATTGTCTTGAGCGCCGATGATGGGCTCACTGTAGGCGCTGGACATTATAGCGCCGGCGGTTCTCTTTTGGTGGAAGCAGCAGAGCTTACATCACGCGCGCGCTTAGTGGCAGAGCAAAAAATTGACCTTTATGCGCATCACGGTGCCCTGATCCAAGAAGGCACTGTCTGGTCTAATGGGAAGATAACGCTGGATGCCCATGGTGCCCTCAATCACACGGGTGATATTGTCAGTATGCAGCAGGTTGCCTTGACAGCGGGGGGCATGCTCACAACCTCTCAAGAGAGCACGATTTTAAGTTATGATGTGGTTTTAAGTGCTGATGCTTTAACCCAAGCAGGGACTGTGGAAGCTCAAGAAGGAGCATTAACCCTTCAAGTGCGTGATGGGGTTGCAAATAACGGCACAATGCGCGGTGAGAGTGTCGATGCTCATATTGGTGCATTTACCAATCAAGGGACGTTTATTGCAACCGATGATTTGCATTTGATGGTAAGCACACAAGAAGGCGCCGATCCGCAACAAGCCTTTCTGAAGAATACATCCGAAGGTGTCCTTCAAAGTGGTGGTGTTTTTGTTGTGATCGCAGGGCAATTAGACAATGCCGGTGTGCTTGGCTCTAGTGGTGCGAATGTTGCCCTCAATGTGGCAGGAAATGTCAGCAATAGCGGGCTGATTTACGCCAAAAAATCTATGGATCTATTCAGTGATGGTGATTTAACCAACACACAGGGCAGAATGATTGCAGAAGAGGCTCTCAGCATTGGTGGGCTGAAAGAGACACGTGCTGGTCATATAAATAATGAGGCTGGTCTTCTCAGTGCTTTAGCCGGTGAGATGAAGATTGTTGCAACGTCTTTTGTCAATAAAAGCGCTGAAACGACAAATTCAGAGCAACAAAACGCTACACATGATGAAGGTGCGCATGTTTTAGCGCGGGATGGTTTGCGCATTAATGTGGGCAGTTTTGAGAATGTTGATGGTCTCATTTCTACGCAAGGGGCAGTCAATATTGTTGCTGATAGTGTGATCCAAGCAGGGCACATAGAGATTGAGCGTGGTGACCTTCAACTGACCAGCCACGGTGATTTAAGCAATAGTGGCACAATAGAAAGCAATGATACCATTGCTTTGCATGCGCAAACAAATCTCAGCCAAACGGGGCGCATTGTCTCTAAAAAGCGGATAGAGCTTTCCAGTGAT
>NZ_JBHIRJ010000051.1:0-3462 GCF_042197045.1 Bartonella sp. AA74HLJMH | reverse complement strand
ATCAATGCATTGATTGAGTGGCTGTTTGGGATCAATCTCATGGAAGCAGGAACCAATCTGATTAACGGGCTTTGGGAGGGCATCAAAAGCAAATGGGATGATCTGTATAACGGTTTTGGCAATATGATGAAGAAATTAACCAGTTGGATGCCTAATTGGGTGAAAGAAAAGCTAGGGTTTAATGTTTCAATAGACAAGACTTCAACGCAGACCATTAAAACCTTTACCGAAGAAACCAATACACAGGCAAAAAGAATGCTGGATACAGCAGTGGTTACAAATACCCCCCCTGAAAAACGCAAGAGTGGTTTTAATACAAGTGTCGTTGAAACAGGACAAATGCAGGCAACAAATAAAGTAGGTGCCTTTAAAGCTCCAAAGCCAATTACGGTTCATAAGCCCGTTGAAGTAGACGCCCGTGTAACCATTACAAATCTAAATATTTCCGTCCCCAATGGTCTCAAGGACGAAATCAGAGACGCTGTCAATCAAGCACTTGAACGCTATGCAAAACAGCAACGTTTAGCCATAGCCTCTAGCCTTTCGGATTAAATACCATGATGTTAGCTTTGGGTGGTTTTATTTTTTCGATTGAAACAGCAGCTTATCAAACACTTGATATGTCTTATGGGGTTCCATGGGTAGAGCAAGGACGATTGGGGCGCAAAGCAGCTCTTCAATTACCAGCTGTTGCAAATGCGGAATTTTCTTTAACTGGTGTGATTTATCCAGATTTCAAAGGTGGTCATAGACAGCTCGAATATTTACGGCAAATGGCACATAAAGGACCTCACATTCTTGTGACTGGTCAAGGCAAAATCTTAGGTAAGTTTGTCATTCTTTCTGTAGAGGAAAAACAAAGCGTTTTTCATCATAATGGCACCCCAAAAAAACAAGAATTTACGATAAAGTTGAGAGAATATGGTGAAGAGCTATGAGTGATCTTTACGTAACAAAAGAAGGCGATATGATTGATGCCATTTGCTGGAGATACTATGCAAAGGGTCAACAAGCCCTTGCTGTTGAACGCGTTTATGCAGCAAATTTTGGTCTTGCAGACTATGGACCCATTTTAAAAGCAGGCATCACCATAGTTTTGCCGTCCCTCCCCTATCCGAAAGCCACACCAGTGATCAGAATTTGGGGTAGCAAATCATGAAACCTTTTTGCACGGTTCTGGCAAATGGAGAAGACATCACCAAAACGCTCATGGATTATGTTTTATCAATTGAAATTACCGATGAAGCAGAAAACAAAAGTGATCGTATCACTATAGAGCTTGATGACCGTGCGCGTGACAGTGATAACGGCTTTCTTGATATTCCTCTCATCGGGACAGTTATTTCCATAACACTTGGCTATGAAGGCGGGAAAAACCGCGATATGGGAGCCTATCTGATAGACGAAATTTCTGTAAGCAGCCCACCGCAAAGCTTAAGTGTTACAGGACGCGCCGCATCAATGAACACGTCTTACAGAACCCCAAAAAGCCAATCCTACCACCAGAAAACCCTTGGCAGTATTGTTCAAGAGATAGCAGAGCGTAATGGCTATACACCAAAAGTTGACCCTGCTCTTGCTAAAATTGTTGTGCGTCACATTGATCAAACAGCTGAAAGCGATATGGCTTTTGCCGCACGCCTTGCAGGAGGATATGATGCGGTAGCAAAACCCGTTGATGGCAAGCTTGTTTTGGCTAGACGGGGGGAAGGCAAAGCTATCACTGGTGAAACACTCCCCGTTATTGTTATTCATGAGAAACATTGTACCTCTTGGGATTTTAAATACAGTGCGCGTGATGAAGCAGGTGCAGCCAATGGCTTAGAAACAGATGTGGGAGACGACCAAAAAGCCGCTGCTGATGCACGAAAACCAGAGGAAATTGATGACAGCGAAGATGTGATCCATATGGATGAAAGTGACGCCCCCAATTTGCCTAAAGAAGAGACGGAAGCCAAAACATCTGAAAATCAAGAGCAAGAAGAAGAGAAGAAAGGCGGTGTTCTCGCAAGCTATCATGATATTCGCACTGGTGAAAAAAAAGAAGTCAAAGTTGGTAAAGCACCGTTTCATGAACTCAAATATACCTACCATAACCAATCAGAGGCTGTTGCAGCCATTGCTGCTTATCGCAATAAATCATCACGCGGTAAGTCTTCTTTCTCATGTGATATCGGAGGTAATCCGTTTGTACAAGCAGAAGCAAAACTTGTTCAAGAGCCCCCTTTCCGCCCCTATATTCCAGCAGAATGGCGCATCAAGAGCGTTAAGCACAAACTTGATAAAACGGGTGGTTACACCACAAAAATAGAGTGCGAACTTTTTGATAAAGCGCAAGAAGATGCGGCTGGAAACGTTGCAAACACAACACCAGACAAGGATGATACCCTTGATCCAAACGCCCCACCAAACGCATGCGACGAAGGCGAAGGCGTCATCCATATGGATGAGGAAGATACATGATAGGTTATAAACTAGATATAGAGCCCCTCATTAAAAATGATTGCTTAAATACCTCCCTTCCCCATCTTTAAAGGTGGGGAGTGGAACTAAAGTTACACGTGTGGAACTGGTCGTTCAAGAGGCTGTACAGCCAAACGAAACCCCATGGTACGCAGTAAAGCATTCAAGCTGCGGAACTCTGGATTACCTTTTTCTGAAAGTGTACGGTAAAGTTGTGTTGGGTTCAAGTTGGCTGCTTTAGCTACAGCTTGAACACCACCATAAGCTTTGGCCATTTGGCGTAGAGTTACAAGCAGCTCACCCTGATCACCATCTGCTAGGATTGCATCAAGGGTAGCTGCTGCCAACTCAGGATCATCACGGAATATTTCTGCCATTGCATCATCATGGTTACGGTCTTTCATTTTTGCACTCCTTTAATCTTCACGGTTTTGCCAATCACGCCAGCAAGCACATGCACGAGTGATATCAGTCTCTTGTGTTTTTTTGCTGCCACCGCATAATAGCAACAATACGGTCTTTCCAGATTGGACATAATAAACTCGGTAGCCAGGACCAACATTAATACGCAATTCATGAACACCCTCACGAAGCGGCTTGAAATCGCCAAAGTTTCCCTGCTCTAAACGATTAAGGCGGCGAATAATTGCAGTTTTAGCCTGTATATCACGGAGCTTTCGCAGCCAATCAGCTATCAAGTCTTTGCCATCAGAAGTAAGGTAGTGACGTATTTCAAACATGATGTATATTCGTTTATAAACGAATATTTGTCAAGAGAGAAATTAAAAGTTGAGAAAAAATCTTCTTTTATTCCAATGAAAAAGCGACATGAAGCTTAACCAAGCTATCTTTCCGAATGAGAAAGATGTCAATTTTTTAATCCAGCTCTGCTTTTTGCGGAGCTTTTTTTATGGAGAATCATATGCGAAAAATATCATCAGAAGGGCTAGCACTTATTAAACAATGGGAAGGCTTGCGTTTAAACGCCTACAAAGATAC
>NZ_JBHIRJ010000050.1:0-3855 GCF_042197045.1 Bartonella sp. AA74HLJMH | reverse complement strand
TTTTGAAACCACCTAAATATTTTATAATTAATCTCGAAGGCATATGTAATCTCCATAACAGCACAATAAATAATTGCACTTTTTACATATGTCAACAAAAAATGCACCTTTCACATTTTTGCATTTTACGTATTTTTAGGGATAATATTTAAATTATGAGTAGCAATATTGAAAAAAGTATCCAACAATGGCTAGAAAAAAAATTAGACGAGCGCGGACACGGTGCTCAAATAGAACTAGCCGCCTACTTGGGAATCCATCAATCCACTATAAGCAGAATGATTAATCCTTACAAAAATGGAAAATCAAGAAGCATAAGTATTGGGGAATTAGTTAAAATAGCTGAGTTTTTTAACGAGCCCCCCCCCAATTTCTTCAATGATGTTGATCAAGAATTTATGAATTTTTATCGTGATCTTTCTGAAGAAAACAAGAAGTCTGTGATTTTATATATTGAGTTTTTAAGGCAATCAAAAGATAAGTTATAGTTTCCTTTTCTTTCTGAGAAAACCCTTTTAAAAGATTAGAATCTTGTTCCGCTATTTGCATTTTGTATCTCCATAAATTGTGGATAGTGCACTTTTTAAAAAAACATATCCAGCATAAATATGCACTTTTTACATTTTTATGTTGACACTTGCACTTTTTGCATATATTTATCTCCCATATCTTAGAAAATAACTTTTGCCAATAGGCAGTATGGAGGCATTTGTGAATAAACCAGTGTTTATAAATTCTGATGAAATTCTCTTAGTGATGTGCGAAAATGAAGAGCAAAATCTCGCTAAATCTGGTCCTTTCTTAGAAGAAAGTGACATGATCAAATTTATCGACCAAGCCGATAATGCTGTCCAAATTTTGCGCGTAGAACCAACGACTAATCGTTGCGAAGATATCTCTGAAGATATTGCTGAGTTTTATCTCAAACTACGTGAACAAAAGTGTTTTGATGGCAAAATACCGCATGACTTTATTCTACACAGCACAGCATACGGTTTTTTTTTAGAAGAAATCGAACAGCAGCGATATGAAGATGAAACATACGGTACTTATGAACAGCAGCACCGTTTAACTCTTTCGGATGTCATTCCAAACTACCCACATTATACATACTACAGAGGGCGTTTTTAAAAGCGCCCCCCTCTTTCCTCTTATTAAATTATCGGATGGAGTAAACTTATGAATAATCCTATCACTATTACAAATAACACCATTAACGAAGAAAGCGTTCAGACAGTCAATGCTCGTGACTTGCACGCATTCTTAGAAGCAAAACGAGACTTTTCCAATTGGATTAAGGACCGTATTAGCAGATACAATTTTATAGAAGGACAAGACTTTGTAAAAACACAAGATTTGCGGTCACCAAATTTGGCGAGCGCAAAATCTAGATCTGTTATTGCAATTAATTATCATCTCACCTTGGAAATGGCAAAAGAACTTTCCATGGTAGAGCGTAATGAAAAAGGAAAACAAGCCCGTCAATATTTTAATTGAATGCGAGCGGCGTGCAAAGCAAGTTGTTACACCACAAATCGATTACTCAAGTCCACAAGTAATGTTAGGTGTATTAACTCATCTAAAAAATGAAAATGAGCGTAAAGACATCATCATTGAAGATTTAAAACCAAAAGCAATGGCTCTTGAAAGCTTACAACGCTCTGATGGGCTCTTCAGTCTTACTGAAGCCGCTAAAGTGCTCGAAATGCAACCAAAACAATTCATTCTCTTCCTACAGAAAAAAGGATGGGTGTATCGACGCACTTTCGGGGATCGCTTATTGCCTTATCAGGATAAAATCCAAAAAGGACTAATGGATTGTCCCACCATTACACTTCAAACCGCAAGTGGAATAGAAAAAGTCATTCCTTGCGCAAAAATCACAGCAAAAGGAATTGGTGTGTTGTCTCAAGAGATTAAAAAACAAAACATGCATTAAGGGAAATAAACCATGGAAAAAAAATACGAACTTACTGATGAAACAATTGAGTTTGATGGCAAAACCCTTCACCGTATTCGTGCTTTAAGGGATTTTGATGATGTTAAAGCAGACGACCTAGGCGGTTTTATACAAAAAGAAGACAATCTAAGTCATGATGGCAATTGCTGGGTAGGTGATGATGCAAAAGTCTATGGTTATGCCAAGGTTTTTGATGATGCACATGTTTATGGAAACGCTCGTGTAGATGGTCATGCAAGAGTTTATGACAAAGCCAAGGTTTATGGTGATGCTTATATTTATAACATTGCTGATATTTACGAAAATGCATGTGTTTTTGGTAGTGCATCTGTTACCGGAGAAACTAATATTTTTGGTAATGCGCAGATTTTTGGACATGCTCGTGTTTTTGCCAGTGCACAAATCTACGAAAATGCACAAGTTTCCGGTGGTGCATTTATTAGTGGAAAAGCTGAAATTTATGGAAATGCTAAAATCTATGACAGTCCATTGATTTCCATCAGAGCAAAAGTTGGGGGAAATGCCAAAATCTGTGGTGATGCATTTATTCATGGAAACGCAGAGATCATCAATGATGAAATCATCACAACGGGCATGAGGCAATAAACCATGGAAAAAAAATACGAAATGACTGATGAAACAATCGAAGTTGGGGGCAAAACTCTCCACCGCATTCGTGCATTGAGAGACTTTGGTAATGTTAAAGCAGGTGATTTAGGAGGCTATATCGAGAAAGAAGACAATCTAAGTCATGATGGCAATTGCTGGGTTTCTGGTAACGCCAAAGTTTATGGAAAAGCTAAAGTTTGTGGTTTTGCCGAGATTTTTGGTAATACCGTAATAGCCATATAAGCCGTTTTTAACCACACAACCAACTTTTAAACACCAGCGTGATTCACGCCACGGGGGAATTGCGCGCAATGTAGGAAATCAAGATGAGTGAACAAAACACTAACCTAATAGAAATTGAAGAAACACATCATGTAGCCGTCGAACAAACTGTCATGGAACGTATTTTAAATAAAGCCTTAGACAGTGACGTCGATATGGATCGCTTAGAGCGTCTTCTTGATTTAAGAGAACAAGAGATAAAACGACAAGAGCGCCAAAATTTTGTCCGTGATCTTTCGGCTGTGCAAATGGCATATAAAAATATCGAACAAAACGCCATTAATAACCATACAAACAGCAAATACGCTACACTTGATCAGTACATTGATGCTGTAAAGAAAGGGCTTGCAACATACAAATTTGCTTTGTTTTATCGTATTAAAAATCAAACAGAAAAAAACGTTACCATAGAAATAACTCTGTCTCATCCTTCAGACAATCAAATCTCAACAGAAGGAACATTTCCAATTGACAGTACAGGCTCTAAAAATAGCATACAATCACTTGGTTCCACACTTACCTACGCACGAAGATACCTATTAGGCATGCTTCTTAATTTAGCAAGTAAAGAAGACGATACAGATGGAAACCCGCCTATTAAAAAGGCTTTTCCACAACAGATCAATGAAATCAGAAGACTTGTCGTACAAACCCAAACAGAAGAAGAAAAAATACTTGCTTATGTCAACGTCAAAAAGCTCGACGATATGTCTGAAGGACAAGCACAAACGGTATTACATCTTTTGAAAGATAAACAAAACAGGCAAAAGGCAGAAACAGATTCTACTATACAAGATGCCGATATAGCAACGCCACAAGAGCAACAAACGGCGGTGTGAGATGGAACAAAGAACAGCAGAATGGTTTCAAGCGCGCTTGGGTAAAGTCACCGCATCTAATGTTTACAACATTATCAGTAAGACAGCAAAAGGATTGCCTACGAGCAAATATGAAGACTACAAAATCAAACTCATAACGGAGCGCTTAACAGGCGAAACAAGCCC
>NZ_JBHIRJ010000049.1:0-3899 GCF_042197045.1 Bartonella sp. AA74HLJMH | reverse complement strand
AGCGGAATAATGCGTGAAGGTTGAATGCCTCCAATCATGGATAAAGTGACATAAGGGATAAAAATGGTTCCACGCTCTATACGGTCATAAGTAAATTGATCATCGCCATTAAAAGCTGTTAAATAAAAGGCGCGGTCTGATTGATATTCCTTTCTTTCTAGATTGGCTAAAAAGCCAGCCAATTCATCACGCACCATTAAGAGACCACGGGGGTTTTCTTTTAAGAGTTCCCCAAGCTTTTCAACAGACACATCATTGACAATAGTGTCATCTTCATTTTTACGAGTAGAAACTAAGCGGTGTGCAAAGTGCATTATGCAATCATATTCGCAATATTAGAAAAATAATAATTTATCATTATTTACTGATACGGAGCGCAGTATTGTAGAAAATAATTTTCTTCAATTACAAAATAAATAAAAATACAGTTGATTAAGGAAATTTTTTCTTTGTATGGAGCACACGTAAAATACGCACAACGCCATTTGAAATATCATAAATCATGATATAATTTGGATGTACAATAAGTTCACGTGTATTTACAATTCGTCCTAAACGACCAAGGGTAGGAAATTTAACAAGTTTTTCTACTTTTTCAGATAAAAGTTGATCAAACTTTAAGGCAGCGGAAGGATTATCTTGTGATATGTATTCACGTATCTTTTTGCGGTCAACGTGTGCTACTTGTGTCCAAATTAGCTTCATAAAGTTGATCTATCTAGTTTACTTTGTGTCTTTAAGCGCCATTCTTTTGCTTCTGCTTCGATTTCTTCAGAAGACATTATATCACTTGCATTAGCAGAATTTATCCCTAATTGAACTTGTTCCCGAAACCATAAATCGTATGCACTTTTTTCTTTTTGTTCTTTTACGATATCGCGCATATAATCGCGCAATAATTGAGCACCAGATCTATCACACGCCTTTGCTGCTTTGGAAAATTCATTTTTTAATACATCATCGACGCGAAAGGTAAATGTTGTCTCAGCCATTTTACGACCACTTAATGTGTTACAAAGTAGTTCTAATGTAATGTATTTTTACTGTTTCTTCAATAGGTACTATTAGAATAGATATTTTATATCTATTTTGCATTTTCATAGGGTTGAAAGGGACGCCCATAAATCAACGGGCTCTGATAACAACCCAGACAAAAGAGCCAGACCGGTTTCAATGCCTTCACAAATGACCAGATGTTTTGGATTGGCTTGGCTTAAATGCACCCCACCACCCGTTACAGATCCCAACATGGCTTTTGCTGGTTTCTGATCTGTTTTGCAGCCATTGTCTTTTAAAAAGGTTCTATGAATGGCAAAGGAACCAGCCCCCTTAACAAGAGCAACCAACGCGGGCAATGTACCCCCAGAGGGGTGTGGACATTTGCTATGAAAACGTAAATCAGCAGGCAAATCACATGTAATACCCCGCATACGTAAATAGGTTTCTGCTAAAGTATTTTTGATTGGTTGGCTTTGTTGCCAAATTGCTTTTGCTCTCTCTGCTTTCTGTTTTGCTCGTTTGAGATCAGCACAAAACTGTTTTGAGAAAGAGAGCGTCTGATCATAAGCTTGTTTTCCAAGCAATCCAATTCTAATAAGCGCTTGTATGATCTCTCTAAAAGAGCAGCCAGCATAACAAGTGAGTAAAAGACGCCCATCATGTCCATTGGCAAGGGATAAGCTAGGCAGCCTATCATCATGAGCAGGGCAACGGGCTGTTCCATAACGCCCATGCCAAGTACCACGCAAGGCACGTGTGATACCTTGCGCATTCTTAAAAGAACACATCATTTTAAATCCTATAACGTTGCGTCATAGGACGGATTGTGCTATCTTTAGAGTGATGAGTTTGAGAAAGCCTTGTCCGTCCTTACGTGACAAGGTTTTTTTATGCCGCGTCACTTTGACGTTGCTGTTTTGCTTGCTCGATTACATTCAAAAGATCCGATTGTAACCAACGGGATAAAAAACCAAATTTTAAAGGTTTTGGGAGAGAGCCATTAGTAACATGACGGCGGAAAGTTGAGACACTCATATGAAGCAATTTTGCACTTTCACGGTCTGTCAAAAGAATATCATTTTCTGTCATACGAAAATCCTTTCTATCAAAAAATGGTAACAAATCATAACCATTTATTAACCACATTTTGGTTCATTTAGAAAGATGTTTTATTTATAGAAAACAATATTTTATTATACAATTTCTGATGTGAGATGTGATGAATCTTATTGAGAAAGAATGAGAGACAAGAGAGCTAAAGTTATCCACAGATCATGGGGTTATGCACCCCATATCTTAAGATTGACCAGTGACATAAGCCGCCCATTTCTCCATATAGACACGGCGCTGTTCTAAATAATCAGTACGACGATAGGCACGCTCTACTTTACCGCCAACCGTATGAGCTAAAATGGTTTCAGCGACCTCATAGGGGGCATTGGTTGTTTCAGCAAGCCAATCGCGTAAACTAGAGCGAAAACCATGCGGGCATGCTTCAATTTTATTTTTTCTCATATACCAAGCCATCATCGTATGTGAAAGAGGACCGCGACCGGTAGGAGAAAAAAGAAAATCACTTTTAGAAATACAACGAGCTTGTTCAATAATTTTCAGCGCTTCTTTTGATAAGGGGACGCGAAATTCTGTTGTAGTATCACGCTTTCCTTTCATATTTTCAGCAGGAATTGTCCAGACATCATCTTCAATTTGACCTTCACGAATATGACGCAAAGGAAAAGTACGAACTCCTGTCAAAATAAGCAAACGCAAAGCCAGTTGTGTTAGGATTGTTGTTTGGCAAAGTGTTTTATAAAAGGCAGGGACCTCTTTCCAATCCATTGCGGGCATGTTTTGCGTTTTATGACGTTGTTTGCCTAAGAGAGCACGTGCTTTTTCTGTTGCTTGTAAATCAACATCCAATCCTAATGCAGCCGCATGTTTGAGACATATATTAAGACGATTAAGAGCTCTATTAGCTGTTCCAGCTTTTGTATGCCAGATAGGAGCAAGAGTATTGCGTATCTCAGTTTGGGTAATTTCTGAAACGGGTAAACAGCCTAATTTGGGGAGAATATGAAGACGTAATGGTAAAAACCAATGTCCGTCTTTTCCATCCCCTTTTAATTCAGCTTTACGACTTTCAAAAGCATCTATGGCAATATCTTTTAAGTAATGGAGATTGCTTATCGCCTCACGCTTTTGTTTATTGCGTTCTTTAATAGGGTCACGACCCTCATGCAAAACAGAACGCCATTGATTTGCCAATTCACGCGCTTTTTTTAAAGAAACGTTTCGCAATGCCCCCAAGCCCATTTCACGACGGCGCCCATGAATGGTATAACGGTAAATCCATTGAGCACCGCCATCTTTACGCTTGTGAAGTAACAAGCCGGCACCATCGTTATATTTGCCAGCCCCTAATGTTGCAACAGATCTTGCATTAAGACGGTTCATAAGAGCCATTTTAAGTCCTTTCTTATACAAATTTTATCCACACACTCATCCCACTTGCTATGTGCAAACGAGTGGTTTTGATTGATTCAATATAAACAGATTTGAAATAAGAGAATCTTACGTTATTCGGGTCTTTAACTCAATATGAATAACGCTAGATTATCATTATAAATCAATAGCTTGTCACCAGTTGACAAGCTTGCGAAACAAACCTTCTGTCGACAAATCTGATGCGTTACTTTCTTTCTCTAAATGCTCTTCATCATGCATCATTCTGCCATCCATGACGTGCTCTCATAAGTTTCTCTACCACTATAAGCTGGTCTCTTCTGTTTTTGCATCGGCTGTTCATACCCCACACACATTAACCCAAAGGCATCCGCACCATGACTGGACCAATCATGCTCTGCTCCCAAGCCAATATTGCGCTTCTCATCCCATTTCTC
>NZ_JBHIRJ010000048.1:0-4029 GCF_042197045.1 Bartonella sp. AA74HLJMH | reverse complement strand
TCGAATGTTACGCCTGTTTTTTCAGCAAATCCTGATTTTAGAAACACATTTCTTGAAGGTGTAAAAAGTGCTGGTGTATCTTATCCACAAAGCCTTCTCTCTGTTGCTGGTTTGAATGATTCTGATGATTACGCAAATTTTTTAACCAAAACCCTTTCTGGTAAGAGTGATAAGAGTCCTATCGTAAATGTTTTGACAGAAGGTAGCCGTTCTGCGCGAGTTGGAAATGTTGATGATAAGAAAGCGCTACAGCTTACAAGAATAGCGGTTAACGATAAAAGCATGAGTGCGGATAATATTGCTGTGCGAAAATTGCCAAAAACATTTGTTAAAAAAGGGGGGATGCTGCCTGTTGAGGGAGATAATAGTGATGATATTTTGCTGTCTGGCGTTAATAGTTTAGCAAGGAGAGTGAGTACATATGCAACTAATAATGATATAAAAATAGGAAACAGTCCGAATGCGCATGGCGTGGGGATTATTGCTATTGGTAACAACATACAGGTACATTCAGGACGCGACGATTATGAAGCTGTTATTAATATCGGCAACAGTTCGCAAACCTCCGCTCCTGCTACCACCGTTATTGGTGATAGGGCAAGAGCGGAAAAGTGGGCCGGTGTTGCTATAGGAAGTGATGCTATAGCTGATAGGGCTGCAGGTGTTTCAGGGTACACTTCTTTGTTGCAGGGGCCTGCACACAACACTGAGACGCAATGGAAAAGTACGCAGGGTGCCGTTAGTGTTGGTAATAAAAGTACGGGCATGACGCGGCAGATTACAGGTGTAGCAGCTGGTAGTGATCCTGCCGATGCAGTAAATGTTGTACAGTTAAAAGACTTAGAAAGTGTCGTAAGAAATGGTGGTTGGAAACTATCTGTTGGGGGTAAGGATGGTAAGGCCGTTATCATGGACAGCGCGGTAGATTTTTCCGCTGGAAGTACAAATCTTCAAATTAGCAAAGGCAAAGATAATAATAATATAAAATTTGATCTAGCTAAGGATATTGCAGTCAATAAAGTAACTGCAGGAAACAGTACCTTAGATGCAACGGGCTTAGTGATTTCTGGTGGACCGAAAATAACAACGGGTGGTATTGACGCTGGTAGTAAGAAGATAACAGGCATTCAAAATGGCGCACTCACAGCAGAATCGACCGAAGCGGTCAATGGTTCCCAACTTTTGGCAACAAATACTGAAATTAATGAAGTAAGAGACAGTATTCTTGTTAAGCAAGTAGCAGAGATGGCTTTGACGCGCAGTCTCCGTGATGGAGGAACGGGCCTTATCACTATTGGTAAGGGAACAGGTGGTACCGAAATCAGTATTCTAAATAAGGATAATGGAGGGCGGAAACTTTCCGGTCTACTTGGCGGGACAATCAATGAAAATTCAGACGAAGCTGTAAGTGGTTCTCAGCTTCATACCCTAGGGAGCAGTGTTGCATCTTATTTCGGTGGTGGTGCTGACTTTGGAAATGGAAACTCAGTAGGTCCTACTTTTAAGATTAAAACTTTCGATACTGATGGAGAGGAAAAAAGAGAGAGTTATCAGAATGTAGCGGATGCGTTTGAGGGTGTTAATACGGCTCTCACGACTGTTCAGGATAAATTGACTGAACAGGTTAATAATGTGATTACCAAAGTAGAAAGCGAAAGCTTTGTTCAGCAAGATAAGACAACGAGTCGTCTCACTATTGGTGCAAAAGTAGGTGGCACAGAAATCAATATTGCAAATGAAAGCGGTGCGGATCGGATAATTTCTGGTGTTGGTGAAGCAAAGAACAATAATGACGCTGTTAACAAAGGTCAATTAGATAAAGGTTTGAAGGATCTTTCTACCAGCCTTCAGTCAGATGACTCGGCTGTTGTTCATTACGATAAAACAGGTGATGAAACTGATTATACGAGTGTGACTTTAGGCAAAGGTAAGGATAAGGCAGCTGTTGGTCTTCATAATGTTGCCGATGGTCAGATTGCCAAGGGTTCACGTGATGCAATTACGGGTGGCCAGATTAGTAAAATCGGTGAGGATGTAGCTAAGTTTTTAGGTGGAGAAGCATCCTTTAAAGATGGAGCTCTTACACAGCCAACGTATAAATTATCTTACATTGCTAAAGATGGAGTTGTAACAGAGAGTGCCTTTCAAGGTGTTGGAACCGCTTTTGCAGGTCTTGATGAGAATATCAAGAATGTGAATGCAAGGATTAAAGAGGTTTCTGAAGGAGTAGCACAGGATTCTTTGTTATGGAGCAAGGAAGCCGATGCCTTTGTAGCGCGTCATGAAAAGAGTAAAGAAGAAAAAGGCAAAGCTGTCAGGACACAAGAAAACAGTAGAGTTACGTTCCTTGCAAATGGTGAGATTAGCGCTACATCAACGGATGCTGTAACGGGTGGACAGCTTTATTCGCTGAACGAACAACTTGCAACCTATTTTGGTGGAGGTGCTGGATATGATAAAGAGGGCAAATGGAAAGCACCGGATTTCAAGATCAAGCAGTTTGGTGAGGATGGTACTTCTTTTGACAAGAATTATCAGAATGTAGCAGATGCACTTGCCGGTGTTGGAAGTTCTATCACGAATGTTCAGAATAAATTGACTGAACAGGTTAATAATGTGATTACCAAAGTGGAAAGCGAGAGCTTTGTTCAGCAAGATAAGACAACGAGTCGTCTCACTATTGGTGCAAAAGTAGGTGGCGCAGAAATCAATATTGCAAATGAAAGCGGTGGGGATCGGATAATTTCTGGTGTTGGTGAAGCAAAGAACAATAATGACGCTGTTAACAAAAGCCAGCTTGATAGCAATATCAAGAATGTCAATGATAATGTAACAAATAAGTTTAGCGAACTTACTAAAAACATAACGAATATTACTCAGCAAGTTAAAGGTGATGCTTTGTTATGGAATGATGAAGCCAATGCCTTTGTAGCACGTCATGAAAAGAGCAAAGAAGAAAAAGGCAGAGCTGTAGCCACTCAAGATAACAGCAAAATTACGTTTCTTTTAGATGGTGATGTTTCTAAAGATTCAACGGATGCTGTCACGGGTGGACAGCTTTATTCGCTGAACGAACAACTTGCAACCTATTTTGGTGGAGGTGCAGGTTATGATGAGCAAGGACAATGGAAAGCTCCAAGTTTTAAGGTTAAGACAGTTAAGGATGATGGTAAATCTGAAGAGATAGACTATGGCAATGTGGCGGATGCTTTGGCTGGAGTTGGTAATTCTTTCACAAATATTAGAAATGAGATCAGCAAAGAGATTAATAATGAGATTGCCAATGTGAAAGGTGATAGCCTTGTTAAGAAAGATCAAGCAACCAATCTTATCACTATTGGTAAAGAAGTAGAAGGCAGTGAAATCAATATCGCTAATAGTAGTAAAGCAGATCGAACTCTTTCTGGTGTGAAGGCAGCAACACAAAATAATGAAGCTGTTAACAAAGGTCAGCTTGATGAAAGTTTAGAGAAGCTTTCTACCAGCCTTCAGTCAGATGACTCGGCTGTTGTTCATTACGATAAAAAAGAGGGTGAGAATGGCGGCATTGATTACACGAGTGTGACTTTAGGCAAAGGTAAGGATAAGGCAGCTGTTGGTCTTCATAATGTTGCTGATGGTCAGATTGCCAAGGGTTCACGTGATGCAATCACGGGTGGTCAGATTAATAAAATCGGTGAGGATGTAGCTAAGTTTTTAGGTGGAGAAGCATCCTTTAAAGATGGAGCTCTTACACAGCCAACGTATAAATTATCTTACATTGCTAAAGATGGAGTTGTAACAGAGAGTGCCTTTCAAGGTGTTGGAACCGCTTTTGCAGGTCTTGATGAGAATATCAAGAATGTGAATGCAAGGATTAAAGAGGTTTCTGAAGGAGTAGCACAGGATTCTTTGTTATGGAGCAAGGAAGCCGATGCCTTTGTCGCGCGTCATGAGAAGAAGCAAGAAGAACAAGGCAGAGCTGTAAGGACACAAGAAAACAGTAGAATTACGTTCCTTGCAAATGGTGAGATTAGCGCTAAATCAACG
>NZ_JBHIRJ010000047.1:0-4043 GCF_042197045.1 Bartonella sp. AA74HLJMH | reverse complement strand
GCTGTAAGGACACAAGAAAACAGTAGAATTACGTTCCTTGCAAATGGTGAGATTAGCGCTAAATCAACGGATGCTATCACGGGTGGTCAGCTTTATTCGCTGAACGAACAACTTGCAACCTATTTTGGTGGAGGAGCAGGTTATAATGAAAAGGGAGAATGGGTTGCACCTACCTTCAAGCTTAAAACTGTCAATTCTGATGGTAGTGCTGGTGAGGAAAAGGTTTACAATAGTGTATCGGAAGCATTTGCTGGAGTTGCGAGTTCTATCACGAATGTTCATAATGATGTAAGTAATGTTGTCAGTGATAGCCTTGCCAAGCAGGATGATAATACGAAGGTTATCACTATTGGTAAAGAAGTAGAAGGTACAGAACTCAACATTGCCAACAGTAAGAAAGAAGACCGGATACTTTCAGGTGTTAAGGCAGGAGTGCTTTCAGCAGAATCGACAGAAGTTGTAAATGGCGCTCAGTTATTTGCGACTAATAAAAATGTTACGACAGTGACTACTAATCTAGACAGTGTTTCTAAAAATACATCGAGCTATTTAGGTGGTGGTGCTGATGTTCTTGTAGGCAATCTTCCGACGTATGTTGTTGGTGGTCAGTCATATCATGATGTTGGTTCAGCCTTTAGCGGTGTTGATACATCGCTGACAGATCTTCATAATGAGCTTTCTAAGAACAGCAATGAACTTACACAGACCATTGAGCAGAATGCTTTGTTGTGGAATGATGAAGCCAATGCCTTTGTCGCGCGTCATGTAAAGAACAAAGAGAAAGATGGTCAAGTTATAGCGGAACAAGAAAACAGCAAATTAAAATTTTTATTAGATGGAGAAATTTCTAAAGGTTCAACGGATGCTATCACGGGTGGTCAGCTTTATTCGCTGAACGAACAACTTGCAACCTATTTTGGTGGTGGTGCAGGTTATGATGAGCAAGGACAATGGAAGGCTCCAAGTTTTGTGATCAAGAAAGTTGATGCGGAAGGTAAAGAAAGTGAAGAAAGCTATAAGAGTGTAGCGGAAGCACTTTCTGATATTAGTAGTTCTGTCACAAATGTTCATAATGATGTTACCAATGTTGTCAGTGATAGCCTTGTCAAGCAGGATGAAAAGACGAAAATTATTACTATTGGTAAAGAAGTAGAAGGCACAGAAATAAGTCTTCTGGATGACAAGGGCAAAGAGCGGATACTTTCAGGTATTAAGGCAGCAACAAAGGATAATGAAGCTGTTAACAAAGGTCAGCTTGATAAAGGTTTGAAGGATCTTTCTACCAGCCTTCAGTCAGATGACTCGGCTGTTGTTCATTACGATAAAAAAGAGGGTGAGAATGGCGGCATTGATTACACGAGTGTGACTTTAGGTAAAGGTAAGGATGCAGGACCAGTTGCACTTCATAATGTAAAAGATGGTGCCATTGGTGAGAGTTCACATGATGCGATTAATGGTAGTCAGATCAACACGATTTCTCAGAATGTAGCTAAATTCCTTGGTGGCGATGCAAAATTTGTTGAGGGTACATTTACAGGACCAACCTACAAGTTATCCAAGGTTGATACAGCTGGTAATATAACAAATGGCTCTTTTGATAATGTTGGTAGTGCATTTACTGGTCTTGATGAGAATATCAAGAATGTGAATGCACGGATTAAAGAAGTTTCTGAAGGAGTAGCGCAAGATTCTTTATTATGGAATGATGAAGCCAATGCCTTTGTCGCGCGTCATGAGAAGAAGCAAGAAGAACAAGGCAGAGCTGTCAGGACACAAGAAAACAGTAGAATTACGTTTCTAGCAAATGGTGAGATTAGCGCTAAATCAACGGATGCTGTCGCTGGTAATCAACTTTATTCAATGAATCAGACATTTGCGACGTATTTTGGTGGAGGAGCTGGTTATGATAAAGATGGACAATGGAAAGCTCCAAATTTTGTAATCAAGAAAGTTGATGCAGAAGGTAAAGAAAGTGAAGAAAGCTATAAGAGTGTAGCGGAAGCACTTTCTGATATTAGTAGTTCTGTCACAAATGTTCATAATGATGTTACCAATGTTGTCAGTGATAGCCTTGTCAAGCAGGATGAAAAGACGAAAATTATTACTATTGGTAAAGAAGTAGAAGGCACAGAAATAAGTCTTCTGGATGACAAGGGCAAAGAGCGGATACTTTCAGGTATTAAGGCAGCAACAAAGGATAATGAAGCTGTTAACAAAGGTCAGCTTGATAAAGGTTTGAAGGATCTTTCTACCAGCCTTCAGTCAGATGACTCGGCTGTTGTTCATTACGATAAAAAAGAGGGTGAGAATGGCGGCATTGATTACACGAGTGTGACTTTAGGTAAAGGTAAGGATGCAGGACCAGTTGCACTTCATAATGTAGCGGATGGTACCATTGCTGAAAATTCACATGATGCGATTAATGGTAGTCAGATCAACACAATTTCTCAGAATGTAGCTAAGTTTCTTGGTGGTGATGCGGCATTTAAAAGCGGTAGCTTTATCAACCCTACTTATAACTTATCTCGCGTTTCTGAAGATGGTGAGGTAACACAAAAAGCCTTTACCAATGTTGGTTTAGCATTTGAAGGACTTGATGCAAATATCAAAAATGTGAATCAGCGTATTAAGGAAGTCTCAGAAGGAGTTGCACAAGATTCTTTATCATGGAGCGAGGGTGAAAAATCTTTTGTAGCCTTGCATGGAGGAAAAGACGGTGCAAAGACAAATAGCAAGATTAAGTTCCTTGCGGCAGGAGATATTACGAAAGAATCGACAGATGCAGTAAATGGCTCCCAACTTTATTCTTTAGGAAAAGATCTTGCATCGTACTTAAACGGTGATGCTAAGTATGAGAAAGATCAATGGTTGTTGCCTAGATTTAAAGTTACACACCTTAAAGAAGATGGCACATCAGAAGAAGCTGAGTATGATAGTGTTTCAGAAGCTCTTTCAGGTGTTGGTAATTCTTTCACGAATGTGGTTAAAGACTTTAATGACAAAGTCACGAATATTACGCAGGAAGTTCAAGGCGATGCGCTGTTGTGGAATGAAAGTGAAAAAGCCTTTGTAGCCAAGCATGGGGAAGGTAAGGACAGAAACAATAGCAAATTGAAGTTTCTTTTAGATGGAGAGGTTTCTGCAAGCTCTAGTGAAGCAGTCAATGGTTCTCAGCTTTTTGATACGAATAAGACTGTTGCAACTTATTTAGGTGGTGGCGCTGAATATAAGGAAGGTCAATGGAGTGCTCCAAGCTTCAAAGTTAAGATCGTCAAAGAAGATGGCAGTGCTGTTGAAGAGCAAAGTTATGATGATGTTGCCAAAGCGTTTGCTGGTGTAGGGGCTTCATTCACGAATATTCACAAAGAGCTTCAGAATGAGATTAATAAAGTTGTAGGAGATAGTCTTGTTAAGCAGGATGATGCTACGAAGGTAATCAAGATAGGTGATGAAAAAGAGGGTAGTGCAATCACAATTTCAAACATGAATGGTGATGCACGTAGTCTCTCTGGCGTGAAAGCTGGAACACTTTCTGAAGGCTCGACGGAAGCCGTGAATGGTTCTCAGCTTTATTCCTTGAATCAGACGCTGGCGGCTTATTTTGGTGGTGGAGCTCACTATGAAGATGGTCAATGGGTAGCACCTACTTTCAAAGTTACGACATTTAATGATGATGGTAGACCAGAAGAGCATAACTACCCTAATATTGCGGAAGCGTTTGTTGGTGTAAGCAATTCATTTACAAAGCTTCATAATGAGATTTCAGACAATATTGAGCAGAATGCGTTGTTGTGGAGTGATGAAGACAGTGCGTTTGTAGCGCTTCATGGGAAGGGAGATAAAAGAAGTAAGAGCAAACTGAAGTCAGTTTTAGATGGCGATATTTCTGAAGGTTCGACAGAGGCGATTACGGGCAATCAGCTTTATTCCTTGCATCAGACGCTAGCGCTGTATTTAGGAGGAGGGGCTAGCTATGAAGGTGGCGAATGGAGGGCTCCGGAATTCAAGGTTTCACAATTCAATTCTGATGGTAGTTCGTCAGA
>NZ_JBHIRJ010000046.1:0-4403 GCF_042197045.1 Bartonella sp. AA74HLJMH | reverse complement strand
GCTCTTCATTTTCGCACATCACTAAGAGAATTTCATCAGAATTTATAAACACTGGTTTATTCACAAATGCCTCCATATCAAAATATTTAAATACATTTTGAAAAAAACGCCTTGACATAGGTTTTTTTTTTCGGGGTATGGTGTCTGTATATACGCATTATGCATACTGGTCAACAAAAAAATATGCATTATGTGTATTTTTTATGTAACAAGATAAAAATCCTTTATAGGGGATTTTCATTAATTGACATTTCTCTGAAGGAGAGAGGAATAAGTTATGAAAAAAACAAAAAGTGATACGGAATTAGATAATGAAATAATGCAACTAATTTCTACATTTAGTTATGAAAGACAAAAAGCTTTCATTTTTTTTCTTCATTATTCAAGCGGCTTAGAAGGTGAAGAATTGTTTCTTTATCTGTCTGACTTGTTTTCTTTAGCAGATCAATGATTTGTTCTTCAATAGGCTGTTCTACCGTAGATATTGGAAAGGAGGGACCTTCTCCTTCTCCAGTTAATAACCATCCCTCACTAATTCTAAATGCTTTTGCGTATTTTTTAGATGCGCGTGATATTCCTCTAAGACCTTGTTCATGTTGTATATAGCTAGAATAGTTCCATCCAAAATATCTAGCTGCTTCTTTAGCACTTCTAAAACCACGTACCAGACGCGCTTTCATCAATCTAGAGGATTGCTCTGTTATTTTATCAAGCATGTTTATCTCCTATATTACTCATATTGCATAAAATTGGTATGCATTTCGACTTGACATTAAAATACTCGTAATGCATATTTTTTCATGAATAAGATAGAAGCAAAAGAACTAAGAAAACGCCTTAATCTTACGCTGGACGAAATGGCGGCGTTATTAGGCGTCAACAAATCAACAGTATGGCGTTGGGAAAAATATGGTGTTCCTTCAAGAGGAGCAGTTGCTTATCTTTTAAAATCTTTATGCGATCAAGAGCAACACCCCCCAATGTCGAAAATTTGCAAAAGTTCCAGCGTTGATAGCGCGGGTGAGACTTTGCAGCATTAAGGAGATAAAGATGAGTTCGAATGAAATTTTATGGATAGCAGTGGTTTCAGTTTTGCTCTTAAGCGGAGTGATGTTTCGTATTGCATTGCATTATCGCGATCAAGTTAAAGCACTTAAAGAGCAGGTTCAAGATATTAAGAAAAAAATGAAAGAGAATGAGTTTAGGTATTTAATGGAAAGCGAGCAGACAATTGATGAATGTGATGCGGATCTTGAAGAACGTGACAAGGAAATTAAACAACTGAAGCAAGAGATTGAAGAACGTGATACGGAAATTAAACAACTGAAACAAAAGACTGAAGAACTAAAACAAAGTATAGATGCGTATCGAGAAGAGTTTACACGGAAAAGTGAAAAGATACGGACACTAAAAGCAGATGTTCAATCACGTGATACGGAAATTAAAGAATTGAAGCAAGAGATTAAAGAACGCGACGAGAAAATTGAAGAATTGAAACAAAAGATAGAAGAACATGACGACGAGGAAATTGAAGAACTGAAGCAAGAGATTAAACAGCGTGATGAAGCAGTAAAAGCGCCGCTTCATAAGAATAAGAAGAGTAAGAAGAAGGGTAAGTGAGGAGAGAAAGATGAGTTTAGTAGCAATTGTTATTTCCTTAATTGCGAATGTGATTTCGTTTTATGCTGTTCATGACTCTTCTAAAAGAGTGCGAAGGCTTAGAAAAGAGCTAGCAGAAAAAAATGAGTTAATAATGTCACAAAAAGCATTGATGGAAGGACAGCTAGCAGAAAATGAAGAGAAAATACAACATTTACAAGAATTACAAGCAAACGTGCAAGAATGTTTAGAGAAAAGCACTAAAGGGCAAGAATGTGTGATGTCATATGAAAATATTTATGAAAATATTCAAGTCTCTAAAGCTGTTCGTACGCTTGTAAGAGAGTTTATAGAACTAAATCCCATTACAGATGAACAAGAAGATAGATCGCAGGAATTATTGCAACAATTAATGAGGGATGAGCAGACAAAGATTCAAGCAATTAAAGTTGTTAGAGCTTTTGAAGAATGGTTTATACCACGAAATACCATTACATTTGCACAACTAGACTATTGGCCGAGGTCTCAAGAGTTATTGGGGCATTTATTGGGGTTAAAGCCACTGACATGGGAAGATCTTGCTAAAAAAAGTCCTGAGGAACAACAGAGCTATCTCGTACCTGGGAAAACTATAGTGGATTGAAAGCATTTTTTAAACGAATACAGTGAGCGAAAAAATTCACTTTTTCTGGTGGATTTTCAGGATCTATAGCAGTGTGTTCCATAGTAAATATTAGATAAATTAATGGATTTTTCTTGAGAGGCGAAATGGTAAGAATTAGTTCTAATGAGCCAAAAGCTATGAGGCTAAATGGGTCAATATCTCCATGTATTAGAGGCTCTGTTTGGGGTTGTTTAAAACAGAGGTATTTGGAGCTTTGGGGCTGGATTTGGTATATATCTCCGAGGGGAAAAACGGTTGAATCAGTAAATCCACGATAGACTGCGTGAATAAATTTATAATTTCTATCATTCTCTATACTGATGGAATTAATTTTAATTATGTGTTTTGTAGGATTTGCAATGGTTAATAATATATCAATTAATAATTGTGATTTATTATCAGGATCATTATGCATCACTATACGCTGTACAAAAACATTAAGTTTTCTCTGCTCTAGAATTTCTGTCTGTTTTTCTAGAACGTTAGCAAGCTTTTCCATTGATATTGCTTGTTGTTTAGTTGAATTAGCTATGTCCATGGCATTAGCTAATTCTGTTTCAAATTTTTCTCGGTCTTCTCTTCTGAACTTTGCAGCTTCTATTCGATCTTCATTTCTTAAATTCAATGTCTGTTTAATAGAACGAAAAGAAAAAATTGCGGATAATAAAGCACCAACCGAAGAAAGTGCAGAAAATAAAACAGAAAACGCAGAAAATAATACAGGATGCTGTTCTATCCAATTTAAAACCGCTTGCATATTTCTTACACCCTTCTTTCCTTCATTTTCAGAAAAAAACAATCCTATAAAACACATTTTGTATGGAGCGGCGTGGTGATTAACACGATTCTTTGTTTTGATCTAGGTACCAAAACGGGGTGGGCGATACGTGGTGCAAGTGGTGACATGTTCAGTGGTACCGTGAATTTTCAATCACGCCGTTTTGAAGGCGGTGGAATGCGTTACTTGCGTTTTAAACAATGGCTATCAGAAATAAAGCAGACAGCAGATCAAATTGACGCGGTGTATTTTGAAGAGGTGAGGCGTCATAAAGGTACAGATGCAGCGCATGTTTACGGTGGTTTGTTAGCAACGTTAACGGCGTGGTGTGAACAGCATCAGATACCGTATGAGGGGATACCAGTAAGTACGATTAAGAAAGCGACGACAGGCAAGGGGAATGCGTCGAAAGAAGAGATGATTAAGGCGGTGCGTGCAAAAGGGCACAATCCGAAAGATGATAACGAAGCAGATGCTTTAGCAATTTTATATTTAGTTAAAGAAAGGGAATTGGGGTATGTCCAGTAAATTACCATGGACGAGGCTTTTTGCAGACAAGTGGGCAATTGTTGTTGATTATTTGCCTGCTGTAGAGGGCAATATCTATATGCGATTACGGTTACGTATGTTGCATACTGGTGAACCTCTTTTTTATAATATTAAAGTTTTATCTAATTACACGGGTTATTCAGTGAAGAAGTTTGAAGCGGCACTGAATGTTTTGCTTGAAGAAGGATATTTCATTCGTTTAGCAGATGGTCGCTTGTGGAATTTAGATGTTGAAGAGGAATTAAAAGAAGCAGCTTTTATTGAAGAGCAGGAGGGTAATTATGGCAAATAAATTACCTTGGGTACGTAATTTTTATCAAGAGTGGATTATGGACTTTGCTGGCACTGATGCAGCAGAAAAAGCCACTTATAGTACACTCACTGCTTTTATGTATAGAACTTGTGAACCTCTTTATGATGATGCCTCTGTTTTAGCACGTGCTGTTGGCTGTTCAGTACAAACTTTTAAAAAATCATTAGAAAAACTCATTCGAAAAAAATTAATTATCCGCTTGGAAAATGGAAATTTATGGAGTGCACAAGTTGAAGAAGAGTTACTAAATTGCAATGAGAATTTAGAAAAATCTTCAGAAAAGGCATCAAAAGCAGCAAAAGCTAGATGGGATAAAAACAAAGATAAAAGTAATGATGATGCATGTGCAATGCATGAGCAATGCATACGCAATGCATACGCAATGCACGAGCAATGCTTGGAAATGCACAATAACAATAACATTAACAATAACAAAAAAAATAAAAATATTATTTTATCAAAAAGAGAAATTGATTTTGAAAATTTAGAAACAAACGATT
>NZ_JBHIRJ010000045.1:0-4671 GCF_042197045.1 Bartonella sp. AA74HLJMH | reverse complement strand
GCTTTGAGCACTTTGTTGATTTCGGCAATCCCCAAACACCGTCCTTCCCAAAGAGAAATGGCTTCATGAAGGTCGGTGTGAGAAATCAACTGAGCGCCAACAAATTCAATGCGTTTGATCAGCAAACAGGTTGTACTAGGCGAAGCACCATAGGCAGATGTGGTATCATCGTCTGGCAAAAATACCTCATGGGTTTTGTTTTTACGCTGCAATTGCTGAAAACGCTGTTGTTGCGTTTGTTGTCGTTGGATGCTCTCTGATTGATTAATCGCTTTCTCACGAATGTTTTGGGCAAAACTCGCCAACGAGAAAAGGCACAAAATAGCCGTAAAAACAAAAGTGAAAAAAAATCTATGCATTCATTGTGCCCTCAAAATGAGCAACAAAATGAACCATATCATCAGCGTCACAGAAAAAATCGCCAACCGCGTAACAATTTTTTAATTTTTTGATGAGAGTAATACTTATAACATCTGAGAAAAAAGCATAGACTGTACTGTATACACCTGCTTTATGAGTTGTGCAAACCATATCATTTCCCCCGCTTTTGAAGATTTTACAATGACACTGTTAAATGACAATCATACACTCTATATGCTTCTTAATTTTAAGGTGTTGCATGTAATATAATTTTGAGCTTTAAGTAAAGACTCTTATTCATAGAATAGACCAAATTTATTGGAACTGTTACATATTAGAGACAACAAAAAACACTCCATTATTATCGCTTGATAAGAAAAATAGTATGACAATCGCTTATTTACTAAAATAAGAAAAAAAGAAAATGCGTAATGCTATAACTAATGAAGGATTAGCATATTTAAAAGCCGCTTATCCTAATGAAAAAACACTAAAGATGATCTGTTTTATTATGTTTACGGTTTTTTGCATTCAGAAGATTATCGCACCCGTTATGCTGATAATTTATGCAAAGAATTGCCTCGTATCCCTTGCGTAAAAACGGCTGATGATTTTTGGAAATTTGTGACAGCAGGGCGTGAACTCGGTCATTTGCACGTAAACTATGAAACTGTAGAACCTTATCCTGTCACCTTTAAAAAGGGTAATCCAAAACAGACAGAAATCTCTAATCCCGAAAAGTTTTATTACGTGACAGAAATGAAATTCGCAAAAATTAAGGATAGTAAGGAAAAGAATAAATCAACAGTTACTTATAATAGCAATATCATCATGACAGATCTCCCTAAGTAAGCTTATGAGTATATCGTCAATGGCAAGCCTGCTCTTGAATGGTTTATGGGGCGTCAATGTGTAAAAACAGATAAAAAGAGTGGTATTGTGAATGATGCCAATCACTATGCTGTTGAAACCATTGGCAACCCTGCTTATCCATTAGAGTTATTTCAAAGGGTTATCACTGTAAGTTTAGAAACAATGAAAATTGTTAAGAACTTACCAAAATTAGAAATAAGAGAAACCGAATAACTTATAAAGCATACTCACATAATGGGTATAGAGCTTATAACCATAATCTATACCTCTCTTGTTAAGTTGATTAGATAAAATTTTCTTTACTATGAGGATAACAAAATAAAGTTAAGAGAATAGGATTTTGCAACATTCCTCTTAATTATTATGAATTAAGGATTCTTTTCGTGGAGTTTTTTGCCATACCTGCTGTCCAAAGGGTTTTTAATTCTAAAAAATTGACTTGAGACTACAGTGTAGCTACATTATAATAAAATCTATGAATGGAGGTACCAATCATGAAAGCCGATTCTGTTGTTCGCGCTCGCATTCCTGCTGAAATGAAAAAACAAGCGATGATTACTTTAGAACGCATGGGATTAAGCGCATCAGACCTTATCCGTATAACATTTTTGCGTGTCGCTGAAGAAGGTTGTTTGCCTTTTGATCTTAAAGTACCTAATAGTGTCACACGTAAAGCTATAAAGGAATTAGATGAAGGTAAAGGTAAGACATTTAAAAACGCTGATGCCCTTTTTAAGGATTTAGGCATTTAATATGCTGATACCTGTTCGCTCGAGACAATTTAAACGTGACGTGCGCAAGGCGGAAAAACGCAGTAAAAATATGAATAAGCTGCGTACACTATTAAGTCTTCTAATTGAAGAAAAGACATTACCAAGACATTACTGTGATCATCCACTAAAAGGCGATTGGGTAGGGTATCATGATATTCATATCGAACCAGATTGGCTGCTTATTTATAGAATAGAAGGAGATAAATTACATCTTATTCGTACAGGAACGCACTCTGACCTTTTCAAAGAATAATTATATGAAAAGTTAAAAATACTCTAACTTTTCTCTACATAATTAGATTTTTTTACATTGCCTTTAAGAGGTTATATCGTAATCTAAAATGATAGCTTTGTTTAAAGAGAGCTATGTATATTCATTTTCTTATATTACTTATAGGTTTTGAAGGTTTCTCAAACCCTCAAAATACCTTCAAAACCCCTTTATATATATATTACAGATTGTATTTACGTGTTGTGTGTAATATGGGTTGTTTATTTAAAACATTAACATATTGAAATATAATAACTTTTATTTTTGATTGAAAAATAATATATAAAGGGGAGTAAAAGGAACCCTCAAAATACTCAAAATCTTCAAAACTCATAACCATAATGGTCTTGATAGCATTTCATATGAGTTACAAGCTATCTTTTGAAAGGCTTTAAAAGATCATATGCTTTTCATAAAGCACCTTTTAATCATTCTCTAAATCATAAGTTTATCTATTCAAATGAACTGATAAAATTCATAAAAAGGATTTTGATAACGTAATCAGTTTTTACTTTCATACGCTTTTTATAAGACGTGTTGGAATTACTTAATAAAATAATCTAGTTTATCAGTTCAATTTACTGACACATAATTGACAAGTTTTAATCAATTCACATCATTGGTTATCTTTAAAGATTGTACTCTTGATATGAATTATGTCTTAAAAACATTAACCTATTGAAATATTATGTTTTTAATTTTCTCTCATTTAAAAAAATAATATAAGCTCTAAAAAGAACTGACAACACTGACACGGTCTATTAAAAGCGATTTTGCTGATCTCTATAATGATCAGTTTCTATTGAGATATTTTCATAACAGTCTATAAATCACAATTATCCTATTTATCGTTTCTCTTATGAAAATGAAAAATGATGCCATGGCTATAAAGAATATAACAGCTATAGAGAATACGTGAAAAAGCAGGTTTTCATAATCACATGCAAATGAACGCGTTGGTTATAAAGAGCACAGTGCCTATTAAGGTTGTTTAAATTAGAGCCCCTTATAAACAAAATTCACAAAAAATTTAAAATTCATTTAGCAAAAAAAATGATAGGTTATAAAGATAAAAATACGCATTATGAGAGCTTTTCTAAATATTATAAATGTATAGATTCAAAACATAACGCAATCGTTTCATAAAGCCAATAATATAGCTTTAAAAGTACATAAATATAAAAGAAGCAATTAATAAGCATAAGATATTATCAATACACAACGTATTTAAAAAATAAGAAAAAATATCAAAAAAGATAAAATATTATTTGACAATAAATACGTATTTTGTTATGTAAATAATTAAGTGATCAAAACACTAAACATGTAGCGAAGAGGTTAAGATAAACCTAATCCTATTAAAAACTGACTATCTTTTATGCTTTTGTTAGCATATATAGTGATTTTGTCGGGTGTAGTTACGCTATACAATACCCTTTTATGGGAAAAGCGTAACAACGGACTACATGCCGTGTTTTGAGCGCCCGGCATCCTTATAGGGTGTTAATTCAAAATTATAAACATGTAGGATTTAATTATGACAACTATATCAAAAAATACCCCCGTTATCTCTTCCATTGCAAATGAAACCGCGCCTGTTAATCAACAAGAGTCTGCAAAAAAATACGAATTTACCAATGAAAAATTTACTTTTGATGGTCTTACTTTACACCGTATACGTGCTCTAAGAGATTTTGATGATGTTAAGGCGGGGGACCTCGGTGGTTTTATTGAAAATGAAAGTAACTTATCCCATGATGGCAATTGCTGGGTCTATGATAATGCCGCGGTTCTTTTCAATGCAACTGTTTATGAAAATGCTAAAATTTATAATGACGCTAAAATCTTTAGAGGTGCCAAGGTGTATGGCAATGCTATCGTCAATGGCAAGGCATTGGTTTTTGATACAACCGCTCATATTTATGATAATGCAAAAATTCATGATAACGCTAAGGTCTGTGGGCATGTTTATGGTTATGCCGTAATTAGTGATAACGCTACTATTTCTAATGGTGCCAAGGTTTATGACAATGCCCGTGTCTATGAAAGTGCCTATGTTTGTGGCTATATTTTTGGCAATGCTCGTATATATGGCAAGTCACGCATTTATGTCTGGGCGCGGGTTTATGATAATGCCCATGTTTTTTGTAATGCCTGGATTAAGGATTATTCAAGTATCTATGGTCATGCCAAGGTTTCTGGCTCGGCTCGTGTTGGTTGCTTTGTAAGGATTTATGATCATGCCAAGGTCTATGGCAAATCAAATATTGATCATCATGTGCAAATTTATGGCAATGCTGTTGTCAATAGCCGTGCAAAAATTCGTAATGATATCTGTGATGATAATCAGTCACTAAAAGACGCTGCTTAAATAACGCGTGGGCGCGGCGGGGG
>NZ_JBHIRJ010000044.1:0-4862 GCF_042197045.1 Bartonella sp. AA74HLJMH | reverse complement strand
TTGGTTATGCAGGACGCTACATCGGAAAAGACACATTTGTACGGTGGGCAATCGGGGTCGTTATCGCAGGTTCAGCAACCCAACTTGTTACACTGCTATTTACAACACCATAATAATGGCATCAATTACAAATAATACAATACAATACGATACGTTTATACGATAGACAATCAGTATTATTATCGTGCCCTCTACAACCAAAGTTACTGCAATATTATTGAAAGGTAATTCATGAATCCAGTATAATACGTAATGTTTTTAATATCCATCGATTATAGGTGTGTACCAGTAATAATGTAGCCATACTGAAAAAAGGAATATTGTTTATAGCAACTTTAATTAAAAGGGGATAAAGGATATGAAACAATCAAATACGTTTCAAGCGAAGACGTGCAACAAGATTAATGTTATTATTATCACTTCGATGATGTTATTAATAACGCAATCTGCATATGCTCAGACGGAAACTGAGAGCTTGGATGCCTTCATAGGGATGCAATATGGATTAAGTATAATCATTCCTATCGTCGCCATCATTATTCTTTTATTTCTTTTGCTTATTTATATATTTCGCATCATCGCAAGAGCTACATTTATACGATGGGCTTTCAGCGTCATTATTGCTGGTGCAGCCTTTTATATTAGCCACATATTATTTCACCTTCACTGACAAGAGCACCCCATGAAATCACAAGAACAAAAAGAATTCCCCCTATTCAAAGGAGCAACACGTGTTCCAACTATATGGGGTGTCCCCATGATGCCATTTATCGTTATGGTTATGGGGGTCGCTGTTATTGCTATGACAGTAAGTGTCTTTTTGTGGATTATAGCGCCTCCATTATGGTTCATTATGGTGCAAATTACTAAAAACGATGATAAGGCGTTTCGTATCTGGTGGTTATGGATCGATACTAAATTTCGCAATCGTAACAAAGGTTTTTGGGGCGCATCAAGTTATAGTCCCTCTGATTATAGTAAAAGGAGATAAACATGACAGCTGTTGAAAGCAGCAAACGCCTTGCATCAGAGGCACCTGTAAGCCTATTTCTACCTTATTCACATCATATTACAGATACGATTATTTCTACTAAAAATGCGGAATATTTGTCAATTTGGAAAATTGACGGGCGTTCGCATCAAAGCGCTTCAGAAGAAGATATTTTTCAATGGATAAAAGAGCTTAACAATACTCTACGGGGTCTTGCATCAGCCAATTTATCATTTTGGACGCATATTGTGCGCCGCCGTGTTTATGAATATCCTGATTCAACATTTGATCAAATATTTTGCTATCAACTTGATGAAAAATATCGACAAAGCTTTACTGGTTATAATTTGATGGTCAATGATTTATATCTGACTGTCATTTTTCAACCGATAGCGGATAAAATTATGTCGTTCTTTTCTAAACATGAACGTGAAACGCTTGATCAAAAAAAGATGCGACAAGACACATGTATCAAAGAACTCAATGACATCAATCGTACTTTAGGCCAATCTTTAAACCGTTACGGTGCAGAACTTCTTGGTGCTTATGAAAAAAATGGGCATGCTTATTCTTCTGCACTTGAATTCCTTGGAATGCTTGTCAATGGTGAATATCGCCCTATGCCAATTTGCCATGACCGTTTTGCTGACTATATGTCTGTCAATCGACCTTTTTTCTCAAAATGGGGCGCTCTTGGTGAACTGCGAACAACCAGTGGAATGCGTCGATTTGGAATGCTTGAAATTAAAGAATATGATGCAACAACCAAACCAGGACAATTAAATGTTTTGTTGGAAAGTGACTTCGAGTTCGTATTGACGCAGAGCTTTTCAGTGCTCTCCCGACATGCTGCTAAAGACTATTTACAACGGCATCAGCGTAATCTTATTGATGCACGAGATGTGGCAACGAGCCAAATTGAACAAATTGACGAAGCACTAAACCAGCTTATCAGTGGGCATTTTGTCATGGGAGAACATCACTGCACATTGACGATCTATGGTGATACAATTCAACAAGTTCGCGACCATATGGCCAAAGCAAGTGCAGCATTACTAGACGTTGCGGTACTGCCCAAACCTGTAGACTTAGCGATAGAGGCTGGCTATTGGGCACAACTTCCTGGCAATTGGAAATGGAGACCACGTCCTGCTCCGATTACATCATTGAACTTTTTGTCATTTTCATCTTTTCATAATTTTATGTCAGGAAAACCCACTGGCAACCCATGGGGACCAGCCGTCACAATTCTTAAAACAACCAGTAAAACACCGCTTTATTTCAACTTTCATGCCTCCAAACTTGAAGAGGACTCGACAGATAAACGTTTACTTGGTAATACCGCACTTATCGGACAATCTGGTTCCGGTAAAACCGTGTTACTCGGCTTTTTGTTAGCACAAGCACAAAAATTTAAGCCGACAACTGTTGTTTTTGATAAAGATCGTGGCATGGAAATTGCCATTCGGGCGATGGGTGGAAAATATTTAACATTCAAGCCAGGCAGAAAAAGTGGTTTCAATCCTTTCCAACTCCCACCCACACAAGAAAATCTTATTTTTCTGAAACAATTTGTTAAAAAATTGGCAGAAGCTGGTGGTGAAGTCACGCATCACGACGAAGAAGAAATTAACAAAGCAGTTATGTCTGTTATGAGTGCTAACATTGACCGATCACTCCGTCGTTTGTCCTTTCTAGTACAATTTTTACCAAATCCACGTTTAAGTGATTATAATGCTCACCCATCTGTTCATGCTCGCTTACTAAAATGGTGTGAAGGTGGTGATTATGGGTGGTTGTTTGATAATCCCCATGATGCTCTTGATCTCTCAACACATCAAATTTACGGCTTTGATATCACGGAATTCTTAGATAATTTTGAAACTCGCACTCCAGTGATGATGTATTTGCTTTACCGCACAGAAGGCATGATTAGCGGACAGCGGTTTATGTATATCTTTGACGAGTTTTGGAAGCCTTTGCAAGATCCGTACTTTGAAGATTTAGCGAAAAATAAACAAAAGACTATCCGTAAACAAAATGGTATTTTTGTTTATGCAACACAAGAGCCTAGCGATGCCTTGGAAAGTAATATTGCCAAAACACTCATTCAACAGTGTGCAACTTACATTTTTCTAGCCAATCCCAAAGCAAATTATGAAGATTATACAAAAGGCTTTAAACTAACAGATGCCGAATTTGAACTCGTTAAAGGACTTGGTGAGTTTAGTCGCCAATTCCTCATTAAGCAGGGTGATCAATCTGCGCTTGCAGAACTGAATCTTGGTAAATTCCATCTGACACGCGATGGAAAAACCATCGAACACGACTTTAGTGACGAGCTCTTAGTGTTATCAGGAACGCCTGATAACGCAGAGTTAGCCGAAAGCATTATCGCAGAAGTTGGTGATGATCCGGCAATATGGTTACCAATTTTCTTACAGCACGCAAAAAATGACAGGAGGGAAACATGAAAAAAAAGGTCATTTCAATAGTAGTTGTAATAACTTTAGGGATTTCAAACCCAGCGATGGCTTGGGTTTGGGGGGCTGGGGCGGTGGATTTATCGGCATCCGTTCCAACGAAGTGGCCCAATTTTTTTGGAAGTTCATCTTCAAATACATCAAAGTCTAAAAAAACTCCACAGCAAAAGAAAGCGCCACCTGATGCCCAACTTCTCGATATGCTAAAAAAACACCTTGAGGAAGTAAAAAAGATACACGAGTCTATAACGGGAAGCCAAAAATTCGATACTAAAAAACTTAAAAATGTACAAACAGATCACAATAGTTTTTTTCTCAAAAATCCAGAGAATCTCTACAATAGAAATAAACCTTCTGCTCTATCTACATCACTTGAAAATATTTTAAAAGAAGAAGAAATTCCTGTCAGTATCCATGAATCTAGCAGTTTTATCAACAAGCGTATCCAATATGCAGCCATCACTGATAAAGCCGTAAGTTTAAAAACTTTTCAAGAAGCAAACAATCGTTTTCAGCAAATTGAAGAACTATTAAACGAAATCACGACAACAAAAGATCTAAAAAGTATTGCCGAGTTACAAGCACATATAATTGGAATGCTTGCTATGCTACAAAATGAAACAGCAAAACTACAAATGGTTACACATTTACGCAATGCTGAACATACACTTATCAAACAACAGAAAGATAAACATAACATAAAAATTTTGAATAGTAAAAACACGAACATGCCTACCATAAGATTTATTAGGTAAAGCTTTTTGTAGCAATATTTTGTATATTATTTTTCCTGTATGCTCGTAAAAAGAAAAAGTTAATGCGTAATACTCAATTCTCTCTCATAGATCGAAAAGGTCTACGAAGTTTCATTTTATCCTTAAAAAAATTCAACGAAAAATGCTTAAAAAGCATATAAAAAGTTGAAAATTCGTTAAAGAGGAATTCCATGGACTTTACAGTTTTCACGCAACTTTTCAATAAAATTGATCAGATAACAAAAACATATGTCACGGATATTTCCTCAAAAGCAATTGTTACAATTACACCCTTTGTATCAATCGGTATCACAATCGCTTTCATCATCTATGGATGGCTTATCATTCGTGGCGCTATCGATATGCCACTCTCCGGATTTGTAAATCGTTTCCTACGAATAAGTATTATTACTTCAATAGCTCTTACCACAGGACTTTATCAAAGTGAAATTGCCAATTTAATAACACAAATGCCCTATGAGTTATCAAAAGCGCTCATGACAAATCCACTCGATGATAAACAATTAATGAATTTACTGGACAAAGCAGCAACCAAAGGATTCCAATATGCAGGCCGTCTTTTCCAAGAAACCGTCTTCTTCGAGTCCAATGGACTGCTTTACAGTCTCTTAG
>NZ_JBHIRJ010000043.1:0-4998 GCF_042197045.1 Bartonella sp. AA74HLJMH | reverse complement strand
TGCACATAGAAGACCCTCACAATCTAATGTGATAAACAGTTGATAAAATTTGGAATGGGAAAATTTGAAAGAGGGGCGCCCCCGCCGCGCCCGCGCGTCTTTACGCAGCGTTATTTTCAATAATCTTTACAACGGTATCGTTTTCATAAATTTCACAATCCTCAGGAATCCCATATGCATAGTAAACGTTTTGTTCAACATATGAATAACCATCTCTTTTTAACCTTGCATTGCCATGTACCAAACCTCTAATGGTGTGATAACCAGTCACTTTTGCATTCCCATAAACAGAACCATAGACCTTAACATACCCACCCACGCTAGCATTCCCATAAACCTTGCCATAAATTTTAGCAGCGCCACTGATAACAGCATGATCATAAACTACCGCCTTGCTATGAATACGAGCATTTCCTGATAATTTTGCATTGCCATAAACCCGCGCCTGATGATAAACCCAAGCATTATAAGAAAGATGCGCATTGTCATAAACATGAGCATTTGCATAAACGCGGGCGCGATTACAGACATGGGCATTGCCATAAACATTACCCATTATAATAGCATTATTAAAAACCTTGGCATTTTCATAAATATGGGCAGGATTTAAAACAAGAGCATTATCGTAAACCCAGCAATTGCCATCATGCGAGAGGTTGTTTTCACTTTCAATAAAGCCCCCTAAATCACCAGCCTTGACATCATCAAAATCTATTAAAGCCCGAATGCGATAAAGAGTTTGATTATTAAATACACGTGTCTCATTTGTGAGTGCAAACTTTTTTTGCATAGCACAATTCCTTTATAAATAGATTTGAATTTTAGAATGAAATGTTTAAAGAGGGGCGCCCCCGCCGCGCCCGCGCGTCATTTACACAGTTGTAAAAACAATATCACCAGTGATAACGGGTTCTTTATAATTGCCACCAATTTTGGTATCACCACCAATCTCAGTATAGCCAATTACCTTGGCATTGCCATAGACATGAGCATCACCATGGACCTTGCCATAAATTTTTGCATTGTCATAAATGCGAGCATCATCATAAACCTCGGCATTATCAGAAATTAAAGCATTATTGGAAACCCAAGCGCCACCATAAACCTTGCCATAAACCTTGGCATTGTCATAAACGCAGCCCCTATCATAAACATGGGCATAACCAGTCACTATAGCATTCCCATAAACCTTGGCTTCTCTATTGACCATAGCAGCGCCACAAACATGGGCATTATCGCAAACCCTAGCATTATCAAAAACTATAGCATTTTCATAAACATGGGCATTATCATAAACCTGAGAGGTTCCTAAAACACGCGCTTTATCATAAACCTCAGCATTGCCATAAATTCGAGTTTTATCAAGAAATTTGCCATAAATAGTGTCATAAATTTTTGCATTTCCATACACTTTAGCATGTCCAAAAATATCACCATAAATCAATGCGTTCTCATAGACTTGCGCATTGCCATAAACCTCAGCTCTAATATGCACGCTAGCATTGCCATAGACCCTTGCATTTTCATAAATTTTTGCAGATCCAGTAATTTTTGCATTATCCGAAACATGGGCATTATCGTAAATACGAGCATCACCATAAACCATGGCATTGCCACCGACCCAACAATCACCATTATGAGCTAAATTTGCAACCTTATGTATAAAGCCGCCTAAATCACCAGCTTTTATATTAGCAAAATCCCTTAAAGCCCGAATGCGATAAAGAGTATAATCACCAACCTCTATTGTCTCACCTGTAAATTCGTATTTTTTTGCAGGCTCTTGTTGATTAACAGGCGCGGTTTCATTTGCAATGGAAGAGATAACGGGGGTATTTTTTGATATAGTTGTCATAATTAAAACCTTGTCGTAATTAAATTTTCTATTAACAGCCTATAGAGGGCATCGGGTGCTAGAAAACACGGCGACAAGTCCGCTGCTTACACTTTTCTCATAAAGAGTATTGTATGGTGTAAACACACCCGACAAAATCCTCATATACTAACAAAAGTATAAAAGATAGCCAATTTTTAAAAGCGTTGGAAAGATTGTTTCGTAATCTATCCGCTTGTCGTTTCAAAGTGTTTTCTAATCACTTGAATATTCATATAATAAAATACGTATTTATTGTCAAACAATATTTTATCTTTTTTGATATTTTTTTGTATTTTTTTAAATACGTTGTGTATTGATAATATCTTATGCCTATTAGTTGCTTCTTTTATATTTATATGCTTTTAAAGCTATATTATTGGCTTTCTTAAAAGATTGCGTTATTTTCTGAATCTATACATTTATAATATTTAGAAACGCTCTCATGATGCGTATTTTAAACTTTATAACCTATCAATTTTGTCACTAAATGAATTTTAAATTTTTTGTGAATTTTGTTTATAACATATTTGCAACTTAACAGCTTTTTATAGAGATGGTCTTTATAACCAATGCATTCATTTGCATTATGATTATAAAACCTTGCTGTTTTTATGCATTCTCTATAGCTGTTATATGCTTTATAGCCACCGCATCATTTTTCATTTTCATAAGAGAAACGATAAATAGGATAATTACGATTTATAGACTGTTATGAAAACATCTCAATAGAAACTGATAATTATAGAGATGAGCAAAATCTCTTTTAATAGACCGTGTCAGTGTTGTCAGTTCCTTTTAAGAGCCTCTATTATTTTTTTTATGAGTAAAAATTAAAAACATTATATTTCAATAGTTTAATATCTTTAAAACATAACCCATATCAAGAGTACAATCTTAAAAGATAACCAATGATGTGAATTGATTAAAACCTGTCAGTTATGTGTCAGTAAATTGAACTGACAAAAGTGATCATTTGAGTGAGTCATTAAAACGTGTCTTATGAAAAGCATAGGAAAGTAAAAACTGATTACGTTATCAAAATCCCTTTTATGAATTTTATCAGTTCTTTTGAATGATAACCTTATGATTTAGAGAATGATTACAACGTGCTTTATAAAAAGCATGTGATCCTTTAAAGCCTTTCAAAAGATGGTTTATAACTCATAAGAAATGCTATCAAGATCATTATAGTTATGAGTTTTGAAGGGGTTTTGAGTTTTGAGGGTTGCCCCTTTTAGATAAAAAAACGATAAAAAGTAAAAACGTTATTTTTCAATAGGTTAAGATTTTACAGATCTTAAAAAAACAACTCATATTGATAACACAACCTATAAATTCAACTAATAATATACGTTTTGAAGGGGTTTTGACGGTTTTTACACCTTCAAAACCTATAAGTAAAATGAATATACATAACTCTCTTTAAACAAAGCTTTTGAAAACAATAAAGCACTCATTTTAGATTACGGTATAATCTTTTAAAGGCAATGTAAAAAAATTTAATTCATTTTAAGAGTGGGTTTCTTAAAAGTCTTAAAGCAATCCAAATAAGAGTATTTAAAAGTGCAAATGATTTCTTTTTAGAATAACGCATATAAACACTCTTTTTAAAGATTGTATGTAATCAACTTAACAAGAGAGGTATAGATTATGGTTATAAGCTCTATACCCCTTGTAAGGTTATCACTCTCATTATGTGAGCATGCTTTATAAGTTATTCGGTTTCTCTTATTTCTAATTTTGGTAGGTTCTTAACAATTTTCATTGTTTCTAAACTTACGGTAATAACCCTCTGCAATAACTCTAGAGGGTAGGCAGGGTTGCCAATGGTTTCAACAGCATAGTGATTAGCATCATTAACAATACCACTCTTTTTATCTGTCTTAACGCATTGACGCCCCATAACCGATTCAAGAGAGATATCTGTCATGATGATATTGCTATTATAAATAACAGTTGATTTATTCTTTTCCTTACTATCCTTAATTTTTGCGAATTTCATTTCAGTTACATAATAGAATTTTTCGGGATTAGAGATTTCTGTCTGTTTTGGATTACCCTTTTTAAAGGTGACAGGATAAGGTTCTACAGTTTCATAGTTTACGTGCAAATGACCGAGTTCACGCCCTGCTGTCACAAATTTCCAAAAATCATCAGCCGTTTTTACGCAAGGGATACGAGGCAATTCTTTGCATAAATTATCAGCATAACGGGTGCGATAATCTTCTGAATGCAAAAAACCGTAAACATAATAAAACAGATCATCTTTAGTGTTTTTTCATTAGGATAAGCGGCTTTTAAATATGCTAATCCTTCATTAGTTATAGCATTACGCATTTTCTTTTTTTCTTATTTTAGTAAATAAGCGATTGTCATACTATTTTTCTTATCAAGCGATAATAATGGAGTGTTTTTTGTTGTCTCTAATATGTAACAGTTCCAATAAATTTGGTATATTCTATGAATAAGAGGCTTTACTTGAAGCTCAAAATTATATTACATGCAACACCTTAAAATTAAGAAGCATATTAGAGTGTATGATTGTCATTTAACAGTGTAATTGTAAAATCTTCAAAAGCGGGGGAAATGATATGGTTTGCACAACTAATAAAGCAGGTGTATACAGTACAGTCTATGCTTTTTTCTCAGATGTTATAAGTATTATTCTCATCAAAAAATTAAAAAATTGTTACGCGGTTGGCGATTTTTTCTGTGACGCTGATGATGGGGGTCATTTTGTTGCTCATTTTGAGGGCACAATGAATGCATAGATTTTTTTTCATTTTTGTTTTTGCGGCTATTTTGTGCCTTTTTTCGTTGCCGAGTTTTGCCCAAAACATTCGTGAGAAAGCGATTAATCAATCAGAGAGCATCCAACGACAACAAACGCAACAACAACGTTTTCAGCAATTACACCGTAGAAACGAAACACATGGGGTATTTTTGCCAGACGATGATAGCATATCTGCCTATGGTGCTTCGCCTAGTACAACCTGTTTGCTGATCAAAAGCATTGAATTTGTTGGTGCTCAGTTGATTTCTCATACCGACCTTCATGAAGCCATTTCTCTTTGGGAAGGACGGTGTTTGGGGATTGCCGAAATCAACAAAGTGCTCAAAGC
>NZ_JBHIRJ010000042.1:0-5007 GCF_042197045.1 Bartonella sp. AA74HLJMH | reverse complement strand
CAGTATCTTGTCATAGAAGATCAATCACTACCACATCTTGTGCTTTCATTGCGCATTGCTCTTAATGCGCTTTATAAGCATTTTAGCCATTAAAAAGAATTGACATCAGATGAAAAATCATTAAAATGTGTATATATTTACACATTATGAGTTTAGGTAATGGAACAAGATAGCCGAAAAATCATTGCAAAATTAAAGCATGATGGCTTTAAACTTATCAAAGTGAAAGGTTCTCATCATAAATTTAAAAAAGATGATAAGGTTGTTATCGTTCCACATCCTAAAAAAAATCTTCCGATTGGTACAGCACGTTCTATCGCACAACAAGCAGGCTGGTTAAAAGAAGGAGAAGAAGAATGAAAAGATTTTTTGCTCTTGTTCATAAAGATGAAGAATCTGCTTTTGGTGTTCAGTTTCCTGATTTTGAGGGACTTTTTTCTGCTGCTGATGAAGAAGAAAATTTAATCGCAAATGCAACAGAAGCACTCCAACTTTATTGTGAAGATATAGTTAGAGTGCCTATTCCTTCAAAATTTGAAGAAGTTATACAACGGGAATTTGTCAAAACAGCTTTGTCAGAAGGAGCTTTTTTAATACAAGTTCCTTTTATTGAAAATGATTCAGAAGTCATACGCACAAATATATCAATTGAACGAGGGCTTTTACGTGCAATTGATAATTGTGCACAAGAGAGAGGTTTAACAAGATCTGCTTTTTTGGCAACAGCAGCGCGTCACGAGCTTAATATTTAGCTCTTCAATCTGGAAAAATTTATCACTCTAGATTTTTTTGCAAAAGCGTGTAATTGCATATGATCCGCGAGCTATTAATGAAAATCAAAAGGCGGCAGGCAAACAAAACGCTATAGTTAAGAGGGATATAACTATCATTGATACTATATACATGGCATCTAATATTTCTGGACCTGTCATTGCCTTTCCCTCCTATAATAATTTCACAATAATTTATAAAATCTAAAATGTTTTAGAAAATTCTATATATTCTATTTTAAAATAAAAAATATAGATTTTTTTGTTGACATGGTGTAAAAAATCGTATTTAATGATGACATTGTATTATTCGTATTGTGTCTAAAATTCAGTAAAATATGAACTTGAAACGTGGCTAAAAAGCTCTGTTTTTTTGTTAGCTCTGGCTAATTAATTTTTCACAGAATAAAAATCAATAATTGACTAATTATGTCATTAATTATGACTCAAAAGGAGCCGTAATGAAAGCTGTCATTACTAAGCCAATGTGTGTTGTTGGAGACAATAAAAGCACTGTTCGCTTTGAACCATCAACACCCAATAATCCATTTGTTGAAGTTTCCAATCAAGTCTACGCACGTCTCAAGCGCGCTAATGCTGTAAAACCTTTTGTTGATGTTCAAACAAAAATAAAATCCGACAAGACAATTGAACACATTAAGCAAGTAGAAAAAGAACCCAACCAAATATCATCTGAAACAGTAACAGAGGAAACCTCTCTCGAAAAACCAAAAGAATCTAAAGCTTCCAAGCCATCAACATCTACCCCAAAAAAGGCTTAGAAGTTGAAATTAATTATCCACCAAAAATGGTATCTTCAACAGGCAAAAGATACCTTCACAAGCCTTCAAGCCCCTCGCCTTAATTGGGCTCTGCGTAATGCTCTAAACACTGCAGCAAAACAAGTTGAACGCTTTACTGAAAAGCAAGTTGCAGACATCTCATCAGCCCAAATAAAGCGTATAAGAAGAGGTGTTTATATTAAAGAAAAGGCGACAGCAAGGTTTCTTGAGACAGATATCATTGGTTCTGGAACACCAATACCTCTTAAATTTTTTCAAGCAAGAGAAACAAAACGCGGCGTAACTTACACACTGTTTGGAAAGAAAGAAATCTTACCCCATGCTTTTATCAAAGGTGGGAGTTTTCCAAAGCGCGTTGAATTAAAAAAGCTGAATGGTAATGTTTTTCAAAGAGTGGATGGAAATCAATTCCCTATTGCAAAACAAGAGGGACCCTCAATTGCTAGGGTGATGTCAAAGCCAGAGATTACAAGTGCTATTGTAAAAAAAGCCAATGAGAGATTAATTGCCAATATACAGTACCAACTTGCTCATCATGAATACGCTGGCTGTTAATAAGAAAGGCTAGATTATGTTCTTAAACTTTATCTATATATTCCATATCCTTATGAGTTTATGCATTACACACTTTGATTGCAATTTTAAAAACAGATTATCACTTATGCTTTGTTTTTCCATAAAAAAGTCAATAAAATCAATGTAAAAGGTACTTCCCAGCGGGTTGGCTTCGTTGCGGGACAGGCTAGTGCGAACTATCGCTAGCGACAGAATTTTCAATTTGACTGTACATTGTACACTTAACTCATTGATAAATAACAATTTCAATATGTACACTGTACAGTATGTGAAACGTTTTCTTAGCAAAAAGTAATTTTTATTACTGGACAATTCTAGTAATAGGTATTTTCAAATCAGGTGCCTCAAAAACACCTTAAAACAACTAGCGGATTAGTTGCCGAAATAACTAATCTTCCGCAATTTAAAAGCTTTAACTCATTCTATGCTACATGCATATAATAGCTTTGTCAGGTGTGGCTATGCCATATACCCCCCTTCGGGGAAAGGCATAACGACGGACTAGATGCCGTGTTTCTTAGCAACCAGCACTCTTTTAGAATGTCATTAAGGAACGTCTAACATCTAAGAATTCTTTATGAATACCATTATTAAAATTACTGAATTATGTGGCAAAAGGCATGACAATATTATGCGTGACATCAAGAAAACGCTTGAAGAACTTAACGCCCTCAAATTTGAGAAGGTTGATTTTGGTGGGCACTACCTTGATAACATAAGGTGAAAGCCGCCCTTGTTATAACCCGCCAAAGCGTGAATGCTTAATTCTTGTTTCTAGTTACAGCACTGCCTTACGAGCAAAGATAATTAACCCTTGGAAAGACAAGTAGCTATTCCATAAATTGATTACTCCAAACCCGAAGTATTACTTGGCGCCTTAAATCATCTACAAAATCAAATTGAGCAGAAAGACCATGTTATTTCAGAATTAGCACCAAAAGCAAAAGCTTTAGAAGGCTTAAAACGCTCTGATGGTTTGTTTGGTTTGTTTGAAACCGTGAAGATGTTGGAGATAAGACCAAAGAATTTAATAGATTACTTGCGTAAAAATGATTGGGTGTATCGACGTGCTCCAAGTGGTCCATTGTTACCTTAATCAGGATAAAATCAACAAAGGATTCATGGACTGTTCTGCCATCACCATTCAAAAACCGGATGGAACAGAAAAGGTGCTGCCTTCAACAAAAATCACACCTAAAGGATTGGCGGCATGTTTGAGAGAACAAATCCACGAAGGTGTGCAATGAAGGTAGGTTCTAACTTCTTATGCGATTTATGGATGGCATTATCTCAATTTTCTAGACATGAAAATATGAGTGATAAGATTGTACTGCTCATGGTTGACACCATGAGTTTAGTAGAAAAAACTTTGTTTTTAAAACTTCAAGATGAAGTGCCAATCCTTCTTTCGATATCTTTCTCATATGACGCTCCATAACAAAAGCCCCACATAAGTGAGGTTGGATAAAATGATGTTCTAATCAATCTCGCGCTAATTATAATCTCGCGCTAATTATAATAAAGTGGCTCGCTACATCCACGGGCGCCTATTTTTTCATCTTCTACATAACGAGAAAGCGCAAAGTTCCGCACAAGATGATCATTGTTAGAGCCACCAGTCCAACCGCCTCCTCCCAACATAACATTTATGTCTACACGTAAACTGCTTCCTTGCTCCCCTGTATGCCATTTAGTCACTGGATAACAACCAGACAAATATTGCCAAACATAACCGCAACCATCCTCACAACCGATATGCAAAGTCATCCGTCTATTGTTTGTATCAACGTGTCCTCCAGACGTCTTAAAAGAAGGCGCTTGATTGCCGACAATACTGGTTGCTTGATTACTTCCATACATGCTTGGCGAAAACTCATCACTCGTCAAAAATCTCTTATACTAACAGACCAAAAATCAAATGCATGATCCGCATAGCTACAATTGGTCGTAATCGGAACACCATATGCCGACTTTGCATTTTCACCTGTCCCTGATTGAAGATAAATATCAACCCAAATATTATGCCACAGATTGTAAACCATCCCTTCTGGACTACTACGTGGGCGGTGATTTAAACACCAAACAGAATTGGGCAAAACATCCTCCGCTTGATAAGCCGATACAAGATATTGATTTATAATGATAATCTAGCTCTGTTCATATTGAATTAGACGCCCGAATAACGTAGGATTCTCTCATTTCAAATCTGTTTATCTTGAATCAATCAAAACCACTTACTTGCACACCACAAGCGGGGCTGACGTATGGGTAAAAACTATAGCAGAAAGGAGTAAAAATGGTTCTTATGAATCGTCTTAATGCAAGATCTGTCGCAACATTGGGAACTGGCAAATATAATGATGGTGCCGGCTTGCTTCTTCATAAGCGTAAAGATGGAGGTGCTCAATGGCTGTATCGTTATACCATTCATGGGCGGCGTCGCGAAATGGGCTTGGGTGCTTTAAGAGATGTCTCTTTAAAACAAGCCCGTGAATTGGCAACTGGTTGGCGAGCTGTTTTACGTGAAGGGCGTGACCCTATTAAAGAACGCAATAAACAAAAGCGTGAGGCAATAAGCAATCTTCATTACTTAAAAGATATTGCCGTAGATGCTTTTGAAAGTCGGAAAGCTGAATTAAAAGATGATGGTAAGGCTTGTGATTGGTTTTCACCTTTACGTCTTTATATTCTCCCTAAATTAGGCTGTCTACCCGTTTCAGAGATTACTCAAACAGAGATACGCGATACCCTTGCCCCTATTTGGCATACAAAAGCTGGAACTGCTCGAACAGCATTGATACGTCTTAATCTTTGTCTCAAACATGCGGCTGCATTAGGTGTAGATGTTGATTTACAAG
>NZ_JBHIRJ010000041.1:0-5139 GCF_042197045.1 Bartonella sp. AA74HLJMH | reverse complement strand
TATGTAACAGAAGTCATATTGCCTCAGTACAAAGGCGAGTTAAAGCTTTTAGATGGCAAAAATGATGATAATCAAGAGCAGTCATCTGCTTATGACAGAAGCATTTACAGACCTCTTGATACGTCTCATACCGTTATGAATGATAGCGTTCCTTTTTAAACAGAAGGTGCTTTAATGGATAGTAAAAAGAAGTCTAGGGTTAGTACAGAAGAATCTGAACCCGTTTATATGCTTACAGAGAATGATATAGAGCTGTTAAGAGATTGTATGTCATCTACATCAATGAGTTATTACAGTATAGTGATGGGTGCTTTATTGAGTACACTTTTCATTCTGCTCTTAAAACTTTCTTGGGATCAAAGTCACTTAAAACTTAAGTTAGGTGTTGCTGCTGTAATATGCATTTTAGTGGTTTTATTGTTCTTTTTAAATCGAATTTCATGGTCAAGATCAGAGAGAATTTGGCAAGATATTAAACAGACATCTGAGGACATAAGTGAAAAAAAACAAAAAGAGGGGACGCCCTAAAATAGCAGGGCAGCTAAGAGAACCAAACGGACGCATCTCACGTGCAAAAGCACCGCGTGAAGCCGTTGTTAAATTGGCAATAGAAATGCGTGCAAAGCGCTTCGGTTTAACGCTACAAGAGGCAAAAAATCCACTTTCTGGTACCTATATCGGGCGGCTTTGCTTGCAAGGCGTGCTTACACAAGAGCAATATGACGCCGCCCAGCAATATCTACAGATAAGAAACGATTACCTTTGTGCAAAAGGCTTGCCTAATGCGATTTATGACGAAATGCCGTCATCTTCAGATGATAAGGCAAGAGATAAGTGGGTAGCATTTGCAACAGAGCAGTTTATAAACACGCAAGAGGCACTAAAAGAAGCACAATGCCTCTATAGACAGTATAATCTTCATGCTGCGCTACAGTACCTCGTGATAGAAGATCAAATGTTACCACATCTTGTGAATTCGCTGCGTGTTGCTCTTAATGTGCTTCAGAAACATTTTGATCGTAAATGACAATCTCTATTACGGTTTCATTATATCATATATCGTTGGTAAGTCTCTGCAAAATCTAGCGACTTGTTTAGTGTTTTCATAATCACCGGTGCTCACGTCAGATACTACAACTATCATTTGTGTTTTGGGGCTAATGCCAGTTCCAGTCGAATTACTAAGAAATTTTTTTGCATAATAAATCATTGGATTTTTGCTGTTATTGGATTCGTTGTATGCCCACATAAAATCTCTTTCACTCCAATTATGTTCATAACGTAAACGACTTATTACATTGGGTAGCATTGCCCATGACATTTCTTCATTATACTCACCCCGCAATAAATTCACAAAGCGTCCACATAAAATAACGAATACGTGACGATGCAATACAGGATCAAATTTGGAAGGCATCTTATGATGGCCACGGCTGTATACAAATTCTTGTGCTTGGCTTAGCTTATTAAAATGCGTAAAGCCAGTATATTCTTTACTCGCGTATTTGTCGTAAAGTTGATTATACTTCTCTATAGTATCTACACTTGTAAACATACGCGTCAATTTGTCTATAAATCCAAATGACGCTGATGCAGGTAGCGCTGATATAGAAAAGAAAGCTATAAATGTTATGATGCGTGTTATGGATAATGATTTCATTATTTTGGATCCTTAATTATTCATAAGCGCTGTTTAACCGATTCCCTTTGAAATTATCAATATGTGTTATTTTAGTGTTGACAAAGTGTAGCAAATCGTATTTAATGACGTTGCTGTACTTGGTCGTACTGTATCTAGACGAGAGGCAGTGCAGTTTGGAATCCCCGCAAATGCGGGGTTTTTTATTATCTGGAGGGGTATTTTATGACATCAGAAAATACACATCAGGCTCCACAACCCATTAAAAAGCGTATACCCCCAAAGGCAGGTCAAGGGCGTGTCAAAGGCGTTCCAAATAAAGTGACGCGCATTTTAAAAGAAGCAGTGGTTAAGGCTGCTGAGAATGCTGGGAATAAAATTGGCAAGGATGGTTTGATCTCTTATTTGGAAAAACAGGCTATGGAATGTCCAGCGGCTTATTTAGCGTTGCTTGGTAAGGTGTTGCCTTTACAGGTAACAGGTGAAGATGGGGGAGCCATTAAGGTGATAACGCGTGTAGAAATCGCGCCTTTGGTCAATGACAACACGACAGATTAGTATTGTTCCAAAGCTTATACCGATTTTTACAGATAAGGCTTTGGTGCGTGCTGCTTGGGGTGGACGAGGGTCTGGAAAGACAAGATCATTTGCATTGATGGCTGCTTTAAAAGGCTATCAATTTGGTATGCAGGGGATATCGGGGACCATTCTTTGTGCACGTCAGTTTCAAAATTCGCTAGCAGAAAGTTCATTGGAGGAGATTAAACGCGTCATTGAAGCGCACGACTTTTTAAAGGACTATTACAAGGTTGGGGAGTCGTCGATTAAGTCGATAGATGGTCGTATAGCCTTTCAGTTTTCTGGTCTGGACCGGAATATTGCAAGTATCAAGTCTATGGGGCGTATTTTGCTTTGTTGGGTTGATGAGGCAGAGCCCGTTACAGAGACGGCTTGGCAAACGCTTATACCGACGTTGCGAGAAGAAGGAGAGGGATGGCGGGCAGAGTTATGGGTGACATGGAACCCGTTGCGAGAGAATGCCCCCGTTGAGAAGCGGTTTCGCTTTTCAGACAATGAGGCAATCAAACGTGTTGAGATCAACTGGTCAGACAACCCGAAGTTTCCTAAGATCTTGAATGAAGCGCGGCTTGATGATCTGAGAAACCGTCCAGAGACCTATAAGCATATCTGGGAAGGGGCTTATCTTACAGCGGTTCAAGGCGCTTATTATCAAAAGGAAATGTTGGCAGCCGAGCAAGAGGGGCGGATAGGGCGTGTTGCTCGTGATCCTTTAATGCAGATACGCGCCTTTTGGGATATTGGGGGGACAGGCGCCAAGGCAGATGCCACGGCGATATGGATAGCGCAATTTGTTGGTAGAGAGATCAGAGTGCTTAATTATTACGAAGCACAGGGACAGCCGTTATCGGAACATATCGGTTGGTTGCGTCAAAATGGTTATGAGAAGGCATTGATGGTTCTCCCCCATGACGGTGCGACCAGAGACCGTGTGCATAATGTGAGTTTTGAGAGCGCTCTTAAACAGGCAGGCTTTCAAACAAAAGTTATCCCTAATCAGGGAGCAGGGGCTGTTAAGATACGTATAGAAACAGTCCGCCGTGTTTTGCCTTCTGTTTGGTTTAATGAGAAGACGACAGTAGCAGGACGTAAGGCACTGAACTGGTATCACGAGAAATGGGATGAGAAGCGTAATATTGGCTTGGGAGCAGAGCATGATTGGTCCAGTCATGGGGCAGATGCCTTTGGACTGATGTGTATTTCATACAAACCACCAAAAGAAATACAAAAGCGACCAGCTTATAGCGGCAGAATGGAATATGAGAGTACCTCATGGATGGCAGAATGATGCATGATGATGAACGTTTAGAAAAAGACAGCAATGTATCTGATCTCTCTCATGAAGGTTTGTTTCGTAAGCTTGTGAGCTGGTACAAAGAAGATGTGGAGCATGTGAACAAATGGCGTGAACATGCGCGGGAGGATTTTGGTTTTTACAATGGTGATCAATGGAATGAAGAAGATTTATCGGCGTTAAAAAAGCAACGCCGCCCCGTTATGACTTTTAATCGTATTGCTCCGCTTGTGAATGCTGTTGTGGGTTCAGAACGCAACAATAAGCGAGAAGTGCAATTCATTCCTCGTCAAATAGGGAAGGCATTGCCAAGTGAATTGCTTACAGGAGCAGCAGAATGGTTTCGCGACATGGCACATGCTGAATATGCAGATAGTGATGCTTTCCAAGATGCTGTCATTTGTGGAATGGGGTGGACTGATACCCGCCTTGATTATGAGAACAGCCTCGATGGTGAACCGGTCATTACGCGTTTAGATCCTTTAAAAATGGTCTGGGATAGTGCGGCAGTGCAACCGAATTTAACCGATGCACAACGTTTGTGGTATGTAGACCGCAAGCCGTTAGAAGTAGCTAAGCAGATGTTTCCCAAATCTCATTGGACAGAGCTGAGTGCAGATTGGGCAAGGGATGGGAGCTCTCATGAAGGTGTTCACCATAATGATCTTGATTATTACAGTGATGAAGGGAGCATTGATGTTGAAAACGGTCGTCGGATGGTCACGCTTGTTGAATGCCGTTGGTTTGAAAGCGAGCGATATTACAAAGCGCCCGATTTAAGCACTGGAGAACTTCGTGATTATAGCGAAGAAGAATTTAAGCAGCTCCAGTGCATGATGCCCGATATCCAAGGGGCAGCTTTCAATAAAAAGGTTGTAAGACGTGCTTTTTTAGGGAGAAAGTTGCTTGAATCCCCCGATCAACCTTTAGTTCCAGCTGGTCAATTGGGTTGGGAGTGTATAACGGGGTATTTTGACAAGATAGAACGGCAATTTTATGGGGTTGTGCGCCCGACAAAAGATCCACAACGGTGGGCGAATAAATATTTCAGTCAAGTGATGTATATCCTTAATAGCCAATCCAAAGGGGGGCTTATTGTCGAGGAAGGGGCGTTTAAGGACATCAGGCAGGCTATGCAAGATTGGGCGCGGGCTGATGCGTTGCTAGTTGCTGAAGATGGCGCTCTTGCAGAAGGCAAGATACAACCAAAGCCTGTAGCACAGTTTCCAGAGGGCTTTTTCCAGCTGTTTAATGAAGCTAAGGAAGCAATTAATCAGGTGACGGGTTTATCGCCCGAATTCATTGGCACAAGAGAAGTGACACAAGCGGGTATTTTGGAGGCACAACGACGCCAATCCAGTTTAAATCTGCTTGCTTGTCTGTTTGATGGCTTACGTTTGTATCGCAAGCGGCAAGGTAAGATTATTTTGCACCTTATACAGAATTACTTGTCCGATGGGCGTTTGGTACGGATATCTGGTGAGGAGAATGCGCAATATATTCCATTGACGCGTGAAGAAGTAACGAGTGTCGAGTATGACATTGTTGTCGATGATGCTCCAACCAGCCCGAATGAGAAAGAGCGTACCTTTGGCATTATCACGCAATTATTACCGTTGCTTCAAAA
>NZ_JBHIRJ010000040.1:0-5312 GCF_042197045.1 Bartonella sp. AA74HLJMH | reverse complement strand
CGTAACTGGGTACGCAGGGCTATCGAGGGTTTAGAAAAAACGAAAAACACGAACAACAATGGTGGAAACAATGGAAACTTTTCAAAAGATCAAAGAACTCGTGGTGGTACCGGAGAGACAATCCGTAATCTTATCGGTGCAACACAGCTTAGTGACGCCTCTACAAGATACCGTGCAACAGATAGAGCAATGTGTAACTCTGGAGTTCCCATGGACCTTGAGAAATGGCATTCAATTGACAGCAACCCTAGAGAAACAAGCTTTAGAAGCCTATCAGACTGTTCAAAACTTACTTACCTTGAAAGCGTCTGTTGAAGATATTGCAGAGGCGCTTGATGTGCTTGAAGGCGGTTTGACAATGCAAAAAGTTTTGAATGTAGAAGCGCGTGCAAAGGCTTATATCGCAGCTCTTAACGGCATTTCACTCTGGTCTTTGTTGCAAGCTGTTAAAAATCTTATACGTGGTGAAGCAAAAGGTATGTCAACAACCTTTGTCCCCTCTTGTGCTGATCTAGCGCAGTATTGTCGTGATTTAGAAAGCAGGCTTTATGGTGTTGCTGAGAGAGTTTTTATAGCAGTTGAAAATACGCGTAACCTAGCCTTAGGAGGCAAGCGCATTTCATTCATGAGAATAGGAAAGCCTAGTGAAGAGTGTCATGACAGTAGCAATTCAAAAGCGGCTTAAAACAGCAAACTAGTGAAAAGTGCTGATCATTTTACGATTAGACATGCATTTAAATCGACAAAAAGGCACCGTACAAAGCGATTTAAAGATTTTATGATAAAACCTATCCGAAATATAAAACGCTCTGTACGGTCAAATTTTAGGTAAATAGACCAATTGGTAAAATTATGGACTAAAAACATGAGAATATTAAAAGACCTGTTCTTAAAAAAGCGTAAACAACCCATGCAAAAAGAGTTTGTTGCAACAGCTGTTGGTTATGTTCCTTGGGGGGACGGAGCAGAGGAGTATTTTTACAACCTCTACGAATATGAAGACGGCACAAGAGAGTGTGAAAAGTTTGATGGCGGCCAGTATTATACCACACCAGAAAATGCGGATTTTAGTACCAAAGCGCAAGTAAAAGCATGGGTTTACGGTGGGAATATTCCGAAAAGCGTTCTCAATTACGAACCTCTTATAGACGAGATCAATAAAGAGATCAAAAAATTATCGAAAACCGCAGGAAATAAATATGTTTACAGATAAACAGCTAAGAGCCTTGTTTGGCATTATAACTTTTATATTTTTATGTTTTTTAGGAATTAAAAAAAATCCTTACTTTATTCAAAGTATTTTGACATTCGCATCTGTTTCTTTGGTAATAGTCACAACTGTTTTTGCAATTTTATGCAATTCTCATATTCCTTCTGAGTTGCAGAACAATCCAAAATATAAAGATGATGATACAACGGGTTGGGTGAAACTAACACGTGATTTACAACAGTATTTGCACAGACTCTTAAAACTAATAAGTTTAGCGCTTGTCGTTTTAATTTTCCCAAATAGTTATAAGGAAACTGTTTCTTTACCTTTCATTTCTAAGTACGTGGAGTACAAGCTTTCTTTTTCATTGGATACCGTATTTGGGTATTTAGACATTGTACTTTGGTACTATTTTTTATGCTGTGTATTGTTTCTTATGTTTCGTACACGCAGTTTAATAAACATATCTATTTACACACTACAGTGCTCAGTTAAAAACCAAAAGTAAAATTTCCGATTTTATAAAACTGTTCAGATTAAATGGCGTTGTCTCTTCTCAACGTTCATAGATGAAATCAACAAAAACATCAAAAAATCATTGAAAAAGGCGCGTAACAATGACTCATGTCTGCTCACCATTGAGATATCCAGGCGGTAAGGCTGCACTGTATGGAAAAATCAAAGAAATATTTGAGAAAAATGCATTAAATGGCTGTTCCTACAGAGAGCCATTTGCTGGCGGGTGCGGACTTGCTCTAAAGCTTCTTTTTAATGGTGATATTAAAGATATTCACATTAACGATATTGATCTGTTCATTTGGAGCTTTTGGTATTGCGTTTTGCACAAGACAGAAGAATTAATAGAAAAAATCAATACAACGACCATTAACTTAGAAGAATGGTACATACAAAAAGAAATTTCTCCTGCAAGTGCAGATGTGCTTAGCGCAGGATTTGCAGCACTCTTTTTGAATCGCACAAATAGATCTGGAATTATTAAAAATGCTGGACCAATTGGAGGGAAAGGACAAAGCGGTGCCTATAAAATAGATTGCCGATTTAACAAAGAGAATATAATTGAACGCATTCTTCGCATAAGTGAACAAAAAGATAAAATACATTTAACTCGTTTAAATGCACGGGAATTTTTGCTGCGTTATGGAACTGATGAAAACACCTTTTTTTATATGGACCCTCCTTATTTTAAAAAAGGAAAAGGGCTTTACACTTCGTTTTACAAAGCTAATGATCATAATAATTTAGAGAATGTCATCTCCCAACATGTGACAGCGCCTTGGCTAATTACTTATGACAACGTTGAAGAAATTAAATTTTTGTATAGGCAATATCTCTCAATAGAATTTAGCTTACAATATTCTCTACAAGAGAAAAGGCAAGTTACCGAATTGATGATTTTTTCACCTAAAATCAAAGTACCTCAATTTTTAGAAAAGAATATAGGCTCGCTTCTCAAAGCAGCTTAATTGCAGATTTCATTAATAGGAGCTTTAATCACATGCTTACACCATTTGGCAAAACCTTACGTAAAATTCGTATTGATCGGACAGAACGTTTATTAGATATGGCTAATAAATTAGGCGTATCTATAGCATTTTTATCTTCTGTAGAAATTGGCAAAAAGCCTATACCTGCTGACATGGAAGAAAAGATCATTGAGAAATATGCTTTAGATGAAGAAACGGCTTCTATCTTGAGAAGAGAAGCAAATATTTGTCGTAAGAATTTTACAATGAACTCTTCTGACCCACTTAACCATGAAATTTCTAACACGTTTGTTAGAATGTTTAAGTCTCTTTCACAACAAGATCTGACAAAGTGCAAGGAACTCATGGAGAAAGTAGAAAAAAAACGGTGCTTGCAGAATAGAATACCTTGATCCCCTTATTTTATACACCGTAAACATAATTTTATATGTTAAAAAACAATATTATCCTTTTGAAATAATTGAATAAATACGTAAATTATGTTAAGATTTTTCATGTATAAATTGCTAATCTAATGGGGCTACAAATATGCTAAATAAAGTGACGTTAATCGGGCGCCTTGGTGCTAATCCCGAAAGCAAAACAATGAATTCTGGAGCAGAAATAGTCAATTTTAGTATAGCGACTTCTGAGAGCTATACAGATAAAAAAACCAATCAAAAAGTAGAGAAAACTGAATGGCATTCAGTTGTGATTTTTAATCCACATTTAGCAAAAATTGCACTTCAATATCTAAACAAAGGTTCAAAGGTTTACGTAGAAGGAAAATTACAGACACGCAAATGGCAAGATAAAAATGGGCATGACCGTTATACAACAGAGATTGTCTTACCACAATTCAAAGGTGAATTGTATTTGCTTGATGCAAAGAAAGCTCAATCGGCATCCCCTACCCCTTCACCCATTACTTCTCAAAGTTATGCTATCGCTTCAGGTGCTCAAGATTATAGAACAGCTCTTAACGATAGCGTCCCATTCTGATTGAAAAAATATGGCTAAAAGAAAAAAACGTACAAAACGTGGTCGTCCTCGGATTAAAGGGTGTATCAGAGAACCAAATGGACGCATCTCACGAGCAAAAACACCGCATGAACCCATGGATAAATTGGCAATTGAAATGCGTGCCAAACGCTTCTGTTTGACCATAGAAGAGGCTAAAAATCCGCTTTCCGGCACCTATATCGGGCGGCTTTATTTGCAAGGCGAAATAAATCAAGACCAATATGATGCTGCGCAAAAATATCTTGAAGTGAAAAACAATTACCTATGTGCAAAAGGATTGCCTAATGCAATTTATGATAACTTTACTCCTCCATCAAATGAGGAGGCACAAAAACGGTGGATTGAAAGAGCAACTCATTGTTATGAAGTGACGAAAGAGGCTATCAAAGAAGCACAACACCTCTATAGACAGTATAATCTTTATGCTGCATTACAATATCTTGTTATAGAAGATCAATCGCTAACACATCTTGTTAGTTCTTTGCGTATTGTTCTTAATGCGCTTCATAAGCACTTTAGCCGTTAAAAAAGAATTGACATCAGATGAAAAATCATTAAAATATGTATATATTTACACATCGTGAGTTTAGGGAATGGAACAAGATAGCCGAAAAATCATTGCAAAATTAAAGCGTGATGGCTTTGAACTTGTCAAAGTAAAAGGTTCTCATCATAAATTAAAAAAAGATGGTAAGGTTGTTATTGTTCCACATCCTAAAAAAATCTTCCGATTGGTACAGCACGTTCTATCGCACAACAAGCAGGTTGGTTAAAAAAAGGAGAAGAAAAATGAAAAGATTTTTTGCTCTTGTTCATAAAGATGAAGATTCTGCTTTTGGTGTTCAGTTTCCTGATTTTGAGGGGCTTTTTTCTGCTGCTGATGAGGAAGAAAATTTAATCGCAAATGCAACAGAAGCACTTCAACTTTATTGTGAAGATATAGATATAGTGCCTATTCCTTCAAAATTTGAAGAAGTCATACAACGGGAATCTGTCAAAACAGCTTTGTCAGAAGGAGCTTTTTTAATACAAGTCCCCTTTATTGAAAATGATGCAGAAGTGGTACGTACGAATATATCTATTGAAAGAGGGCTTTTGCGTGCAATTGATGATTGTGCACAAGAAAGAGGTTTAACAAGATCTGCTTTTTTGGCAACAGCAGCGCGTCACGAGCTTAATATTTAGATTTTCTTCTTTTTTGGCTGTGTCAATAGATACCTTTTTGTTTCTAAAAACACCATATTTAGGTAAAAAAAATAAAAAAAATACAAGATCATGATTTTTTTGTTGACATAGTGTAAAAAATCGTATTTAATGACGACACGGCACTAGTCGTATTGTGTCTAAAATTCAAAAATATCCTCAAAAATTCAGTAAAATGTGAACTTGAAACGTGGCTAGAAAGCCCCGTTTTCTAGGTAATTCTGGTTAATCAATTTTTCACAGAATAAAAATCAATATTTGACTAATGATGTCATTAATTATGACTCAAAAGGAGCAATGATGAAAGCTGTCATCACTAAGCCAATGTGTGTTGTTGGAGACAATAAAAGCACTGTTCGCTTTGAACCATCAACACCCAATAATCCATTTGT
>NZ_JBHIRJ010000039.1:0-5450 GCF_042197045.1 Bartonella sp. AA74HLJMH | reverse complement strand
TTTCCAATCGCTGATTACAGACCAGATGTTTCGGTCGTCAACGGTAGCTTTACGGATACGCTTGTGAATGTTTTACCAGCAGATGGCGGTTACATACCCATGCCTAGTGCAATGGTTGTGTCTCATGCTTTGGAAGAAAAGCCTTTGGGGTGCATAGCGTTTAGAAGTGGCAATGGTGTTAAGATAATTGTAGGAGGCAAACAAAAGCTTTACAGTTATGATAGTCAAACCAAGGGTTGGAAAGACATCAGCCAAAGTGGTGTGACGTATCATGCAAATGAGGAGAATAAATGGTCGTTTGCTCTTTTTAAAAACATGGTTATTGCGGTGAATAAAAATGATAAGCCGCAAGTTTTCAAGGTCCTTAGTTCTGAACGGTTTGAAGATTTAGAAGGAAATCCACCGAAAGCAGGATTGGTCAAAGTTTGGGGACCTTTTGTTTGTTTGATGCAATTGACAGATAATCCCAATCGCATTCATTGGTCAGGTTTGAACGATGTAAATTTATGGGAAATAGGTAAAAAAAAATGTGATCATATAGATTTTCCAGATGGAGAATATGTGCAAGGGGCGACGGAATCCACCAATCCCCTTATTTTTATGCGTTCTGCTATTTACGCTGGTTTATTTACTCCAGGGGCTGAACTTGTATACAGTTTTCAAAAGATCCAAGACAAGCGCGGAGCGCGCAGTGCAGCCTCTATAGCATGTCGAGGGAGTGATGCTTTTTTTGCGAGTGATGGTGGTTTTTATCAGATGAGTTTGGATGGTCAACTTTTGCCGATAGGCTTTGAGAAAGTTGATAGAACAGTTTTTAAAACCTTTGATAAGTTTGCTCTTGATGAGATGCAAGGGGTTATAGATCCCATTGATAACCGGATTTACTGGTCCTTAAAAAGAGGTAATAACGAGCAAACGACCTTTGTCTATGATTGGGGATTGCAGAAATGGTCGACGCTACAGGGAAAACCTTTCACGTTGTTTCCAGTATTTACGACAGGTTATACTTTAGAACAGTTAGATGAGATCTCGATCAATCTTGAGACATTACCGGCTTCTTTAGACAGCCCTCGTTGGCAAAGTGGCGCACCCATGCTTGGTGCTTTTGATGACCAAAATCGGCTTGTTATGTTTACAGGTGCGCCGATGGAAGCAACGGTTGTTTCGCAAGAATTGGGAGCACCAGATGGAAGTTTTAACTTTATCACGAAGATGTTTGCTGAAGTTGATACGACGGAAGGTCTTTTAAGCATAGGAGAGCGTCGGCTTCGCAATAATCAGACACCGATTACATGGCACCAAGAGAGGGCATGTTCATATGTCACGGGTGCTTATCATGGTCGTTCGCGCAATCGTTATCACCGCTTTAAATTGCGTATTCCTGAAGGTGTTCATTGGAACCAAATCACAGGATTTAATGTGGATTTACGTCCTTTAGGCAGAGGGTAATGGCAAAAGTCTTTTTGACCACGTCTTGGGATATGGAGCGTATAGCACCATACCTTGAAGACATCATTGCGTCGTTTCGCGAGTATGTGGAACGTTTTAAACATGAAATCACGTTGCAAGAGCTCCTTGAAGCGATTTGCAGTGGCAAGAAACAGTTATGGCTTGTTTTGGATGATGACGAGCGCTTTTTAGCGGCATTCACGACCCAGATACAACAGACAGTTTTAGGAAAGAAGCGCGCTCTGATTTGTGAATGTAGTGGCAAGGGCGTTCTTGATCAAGTTGATAATTTGACATTTGTAGAGGATTGGGCGCGTGAGAATGGGGCTTTTGAGATAGAGATTTTAGGGCGTTTAGGTTGGAAACGTGCACTGAACAAACAAGGTTATGGCATAGATATGCTTTATTATAGGAAGGAATTGTGACATGGGGAGCAGTAGACCAGCAACGACAGAACAGAAGCAGGTGCAGACAAGTGCCCCTCCTGCTTGGATGCAGAATGTCTTTAAGCGAGGTGGTGCGGATGCGTATAATCTGTATGATACAGGGATGGGTGGTAATGTGTATGGGGGACCTCGTGTTGCACCTTTAAGTGCTCCAACTTACCAAGCAATCGGAGGTCTTGGAGCTATTCCTCATCAATATCAAAATTATATGAATCATTTGATGAATACTCCCATGCAGGCAGAAAGAAATATTGGTGAATTGGCTTCTAGTTATAAAGGGGGCTATGATCAGGATTTTGAAGATGTACTTAAAAAATCTATGGATGATGTGAGAGATACGATTAACAGCTCTTTTGTAGGTGCTGGTGGTTATGGATCTGGTGCACATACAAAAGTGTTGGCGCGTGAACTTGATGCATTGTCTAAAAGTGCTAGGATTAATCATTACCGTCAGAATAAGCAGGATATGTTACATGCTAATGCCTTACTTGGTGATTTTAATAAGTATCGCTTAGGCATGATAGGCAACTTATTCCCCTCTTATAATAATGCCTATTCGAATATGTTGCAGGGGTCATCTGTTCTTAATGACTACAATCAACGCCTTGTTGATGCCAATAGAGAACGTTGGCTGGAACAAGACAATAGCGGCTGGAATAGGTTGAATATGCTTATGAACGCCGGTCATGGCTTTGCAAGAAATTACGGCACGACGATGAATAATATGTCAGAATCTAAGATGCATGGTAACGACCCTTGGCAGAATGCTATGATGGTGCTTTTTGGATTAAAGAAGGCTGCGGAAAAGGCAGCAAATGCTGCCGTTTAGTTTGAATAATCTTAGAAAAAATAAATAGTTAAAGGGAAAGTAATGGTTTTTATAGATTTTGACCCGAGAGATAGACGTTTCATATCCAAACTAGAAAAAGATCTACACGAACGCAGACTAGAAAAAGATCTACTACAATCAATAGCGAATCAACGAAAGGACAAACATAAATTACCAGTTTTTCTTAATGCGATTTCTATGAATGATCCATATAAGATAGGCTCTTTTTCTCCTTCTCCAATAGGTTCTATTCGTCCTTCTGAGATAGATAATGAGGGGAATAAACCCTCTCCGATTCCACAATCAGAAACTCCTCCTCAGTTAGAGACTTCTCCACCTATTTCAACAAAACCAGTTCCATTGCAAGAACAGCCTCCTGAACCAAATCTTAGTTTTTGGGATAAATTTTCTCGTTTTTCACAGTCTGATGTTAGTAAAAATATTGATGATTTTCTTATGGGTGCGATAACGGCTAGTCCAAATTCATCTGGATGGCAACTTTTTGCCAAGGGGCTGAAGAACTTGCATGAAGGAGATAAACAAAGAGGGCAGGTTAACCAGACTGTCGAGTATCTAAAGTCTAAAGGCTATAGTGAAGAAGAAGCGCGGTTCATAGCTGGAAATAGAGATGCGTTGAATGCTTTTCTATTACAAAAAGTGAACGGTGGAAATAGGAATTCCCAATTTACCAATGACGGTAGGATGCTTGTGGAAGATCCGAATGCACCAGGTGGATATAGATATATTATGGTTGAAGGTGGTAAATCGTATGAGGAAGCTGAACGTGCAAAAGCTCTATATGCAAATAATATAGTACGGAAAAGTATTTTATTGAAAGATCTCACATATCTTGATGAGTACCTTAAGGAAAAAGGTGGGTATGCAACAGGTCTGATTGCTTGGATTAAAAGCATTGTTCCTGGATTGAAAGAAAATGGTGCAGATAAAGTCGTGAAATCAATTAAGGAACGTATAGCAAGTGATCGTATAGACGAACTGAAGCAATTATCAAGGACAGGAGCGGTAGGACTTGGAAATGTCAGTGATAAAGATCTTGACATGCTAAAGCATTCTTTAGGTGAACTAAGCATTGATATGAATGTAGAATTATTTACGCGGAATCTGAATCAAATAAGAGATGTTATTTCAAGACTATCGCCTGAAGCAAAAGCCTATTTACTAGGTGAAGATGCTAGTCGCTCCTCTGCTAATCAGTCATCACAAGGAGGAAGTGCAAATTTGCCAACTATAAGTAGTAGAGAAGATATTAAAAAACTTGCTATTGGAGAAAGAGTATCCATACCAGACGGTAACTATATATATGACATTATTAGGGATAGATAAATGGTTCATCATAATAATACTCATCAAGATTTTCCAGATTTTGGTCCTGGAATAAGAATTATACGCCGTATCCCTAAACATGAATACGAAAAATCGGTAGAGGAACCATTTCCAGATTTTGGTCCTGGAATAAGGGTTATACGTCGTATCCCTAAAGATGAATACGAAACATCATTCCAACATCCCGAAATCACGCAAAGTGAAGCTTTTTGGAACTCTTTAAAGCATGGTTTGAGTTTTAATTTAGATGATGAGATTGCTGGGATTACAGCGGCAGGACGTGATTCTGATGATCAGTTGGCAATAAGTGCTTTTTTGAATGGGCTTTACAACTATTGGACTGGAGATAAGAAAACCATAGAAAAATATGAGAAAGAAGCCAATAGACTACGTGATTATTATCGTAGGATGAGTGATCAACATTATTGGACTTCTTTTGCTGGAAATGCTTTAGGGGCGGCAATTCCTTCCCTTGCGACTTTAGGGGGAGGACTGTTAGCCTCAGGAGCACGCCTTGTAGCGCCTACACTTGCAAGGAATGTGGCGGGGTCAAAATTAGGTCAAGCCTTTTTGAAAGCAGGTCAGTTACCCCCAAGTCGATTTGCAAGTCCATTTTTAGGCATCACGAACAAAACAACATTACCTCATTTGCTTAAAGTAGGTGCAGCATCTGGTGCATTACATGGCGCAGGAGAAGGCGAAGGACTTTTAAATACACTTCAAACCACGGCATCTGGTGGAACTTTAGGAATGGGCGGGGCATTGGCTGGAAATCTTGTAGGCAGTATGCTTGGTTCTACTTTTGGTGGAATACGAAGACTTTTTTCTCCTTCTCATACGAAAGAAGGTGTTTCAAAAGATACGTTAAGAGCAATCAGTAAACATTTAGGCAATGAAGCTTCTGAAGAGCTAGGAGAATCTTTTAAAAAAGCAGTTCCTACCGATTACGTAGCTGATCATAGTCCTTTTTTACAAGATCTTGTTTTTGATATCGCGAAAAGAAACCAAGGGGCTTATCTTGATTTAACCAAGAGAGCTAAACAGAGAGCGCTGGGAGGAGGGGAGCGTATTCATCAGGCGGCTGATAAATACTTTGTTCCTCGTCAAAATGTCACAGGTTTAAAAAATGATCTTATAGCGATTAGGAAAGCAGAACCACATACTCTTTACGAAATAGCCAAAAAAATACCAATAGGAGAACAGCATTATGGCGCTCTTAATGAATTAATGAAGCGTCCATATTTCAAACAGGCTTATAAAGAAGGGCTACAGGAATTCACGAGTAAGGTCAAAGAAGTTGCTCCATTTTCTTCTGAAAAATTTAATCTCCTTAAAGAAAAGCCCAACATGGGTGTTCTCCATGAAACGAAGGTTAAACTTGG
>NZ_JBHIRJ010000038.1:0-5809 GCF_042197045.1 Bartonella sp. AA74HLJMH | reverse complement strand
TTCTGGAGAGCAATCAGAAATAGTCATGCTAAGTGTGAGGGTTTCAAGACCAAGGTCAACTTCAATAGAGCTATCCATGCCTCCGCCACGATAACTTTCAACAACCAAATTCAAATTCGGCAATGTTACGCTTTCACATTTTGCTTGATAGGGAATGCCGTCGACAAAAATGTTAAAATATTTCAAAACTCTTGGTAAAACAGGTATGGCCATTAAAAGATCTCCTCTAAGTAATCATTCACAATGCGTGAACGGAACGTGATGTGTTCTGCTGGTGTTGTTGGTGTGAATTCGACATTGAAATAGACTCTGCCGCCTTCAATGGCGCTTGCTGTATTCAACTCTGGATCAGGCGTACAACGCCCACCAAGAATGGCGCCTTGTGCTTTCAAATCACGCAAATAGGCATTGACGCTTTCACTGACATCATTCATGTAGGTCTTTTTGATATTGCGGTCGACAGCCCATAGATGTCCGCGCAAAATGGCGTCATTGATCATATCTGCGGTTCTCACCACCGATAAGAAAGCAAACTTTGTATCGCTTGAAAGGGTGCGATTACCCCAAAGACGATAGCCGTTTTCACGAATAATGGTTGTGATGTTTTGTTCGTTAAGAAGGTTGGCGCGGCTTGATCTGTCCCCAATGGAAAAATCAATAGGGCGCGTAATACCAACAATGCCATTGATCACTTTGTTTGAAGGGGAATGCCAAAAACCGTGTGTAAAATCAGTTTTAGCAATGACACCAGCAACCGCTGCACTTGCTGGCTGTTCTATGATCTTTCCATCACGATTCACCTTTACAAAAGGGTCAACTATGATGGCGCGCTTTGAATCAAAATCTTTTGCTGTTCTAAGGGCTGCTTCATCTGTTGTGTTGGGTGCATCAAGCACCACAATAGCACGCAGACGCTCTGCAATGCCAATGAGTTCTGCTGCGACGGGGTTGGCAGTTGCACCAGTTCCATTTTCTTCAATATCCACACTGGAAGGGCGTTGATGTGTAAAGCTTGGCGCAATCAGAATGCGTGGTGTTTGTCCTACAATGGATTGTGCTCCAATGAAAGCATGAACACCTTCATAAACACCATTTGCGTTTACACCACCCAGAATATTGGTGAGTGTTGCATTTTCGTTGTCACCTTCTTGCACGCGTACGACAACGACAATTGCTCCTACTTGTTTAAAAATAAGATCAAGGGCATTGGGTAAAGTGCCGCGTCGTTTGCATGTTCTATCGAGTTTTGCAGCTTGTGAAAGAGAGCCTGCTACCAAAACCGGTGTGTTGAGAGGGAATGCTTGTTCATCGGCATCGGGTGCTGTGCCAACAATCCCGATAACGGCAGACTGAACCGCGCGAAGGGGGCGGGTGCCGTCGTCAACTTCAACGACTTCAACACCGTGTAAAAAACCTGTTGCCATATTTTATGCTCCTTTGAAATATTGGCTAATGAAATGAATGGAAAAAAATGAGGGACTAAGTGCCGCTCTTGAGAACGACTTTGCAAAATATTTAAAATCGTTAGATTCGTAAAAAGGTGCTTCAAAAACACCTTAAAACAACGAGCGAATTGGTTACCGAAATAATCAGTCTTCTGTACATTAAAGATTTTGACTCATTATATGCTACGCGCATATAAGGGTGGGGTTGGGTGTGGTTATGCCGTAAAACACCCTTTCAAGGGAAAAATAACGACGGGCTTGTTGCTGTGTTTTTGAGCATCCGGCATTCTTCGTTGAGTGTCAATCAAAAACATTAATCAACAAAGAGTTCACCATGAACAATTTAGTAACAATCGATAGTGCTGGTATTACTGTCCACAACCTCTTTGAAAATTGCTCAAGGCGTGGGAAACAGTCATGCCACTGTTATCAAACTTGTGCGCAATAATCGCAAAGATTTTGAAGAGTTTGGTCCACTTGGATTTGAAATCCAAGTGAGTAAAAGAGACAGTAAAGGCGGTCAAAAGAGAGTAATTGCTATCCTCAATGAACCGCAAGCAACTCTACTCATGACCTATATGCGTAATAATGACATGGTGCGTGCGTTTAAAAAGCACTCGTTAACAGCATAAAATATCTTTACATAATACATATTGTACGTATAATACGTATTATACGTTAAAGATAGGATGTGCATATGAAAAAATATAGTTTTACAGATGTAAACCGCGGGGCAGGCGATATTTTAGACAAGGCTATGTCTACACCTGTAGCTTTAACAAAGCGAGGGCGTGAAAAAATCATTATGCTTCCTGTTGATTTATATCATGAATTAATAAAATCTCGTTCTGGTGCACAATCTTTTGTTTATGCAGATGCACCGCAAAATATATTAGACGACTTAGATCGTGGTTTAGATGACATTTTGAATAGTGATGAACATGTTTAAAGCAGGGGATGTTGTTCAATATTATTATTTATGGCACGAACAAGCGCAAAAAGGTGAACATTCGGGGCGCAAAGCGCGTTCTTCCTGTGTTATGGTTAAAACTGAAAGCCATTTCTTTTTGTTTCCTATTACTTCTCAGGAGGCTATTAATTTACAATATAGCTTAAAAGTACCTGAGATAGAATGTAGACGTGCGGGGTTGCAAAAGCAATCTTGGGTGCGTGTTGATGAATTTAATGTTGTTCCTTGCGAATCTTTGTTTGACTTTGAAGATTTAAAACCAAAAGGGCGTTTTAGCCTCGTTTTCGTGCGTAAAATTGCACTTAAAATTAAAGAAGTTAAAGCAATAAAACCACTTGGAAAAGTCTCTAGAGATTGAGTCACAAAGTCAAACAGCGTGGAGTGTTGGAACTTTGCTAACATCTGTTTCACGTTCAGCATGCCACGCATCATAATTGGCTTGCATACGTAACCATATGGCAGCTCCATTCCCAAACATTTTGCCAAGACAAGCCGAAAGAGAAGGATAGACAGGCTTTTTGGCATTTAGAATATCATAAAGATGTTGGCGTGATATACCAAGCATCTGCGCAATTTCTAATTTTGTTTTGCCTGTCTCAGGAATAATATCTGCTAAAACTTCTCCTGGATGAGTAGGACAGCGGTTTTTATCTCTTTGTGCAGGAATGTCATCCATAACTGTATCCTTTCTTAATAAAGTGAATACGAAGTTTAAATTCTATTGCCATTTTGCTCTCCAAATCAATGAAGAGACTATAACAACCATCATCATGCTCCATAAGCCTGACACTGTCAGTCAAAAAAAGCCCTTTCAAAGGGCTTTTAAAGAGCGATAAAAGGACTTAAAAACATATAAACCTGCTTATAGAACAGCTATCCATTTGACTTCTGTCATATCTTGGTTACTTGTGCATCCATTTATTCTTTCCATAATCTTATGAGGACAGCACCATCTGCTCCAGCACCACTTGGAGAAGAATCAGCATGAGCACCAGCCCCTCCGCCCCCAAAACCACGCCCTGCTTTTCCCGAACTATAGGAACCTTTGCCGACTCCTCCAGAGCCACCACGTGATGTATCACCTCCAGCATCGCCTCCATTACCGCTTGTTTTACTCGTAATTCCATTCGTTCCAGCATAACCATTTCCGCCTTTGGCAATTCCTGGATGTTCATCCGTTGCTAAACCAAAGTTTCCACCTGTTCCTCCAGCACCGCCATCGCCTGAATAGAAGGAAGTATTATCTTTACCAAATCCCGTGTGAGTGCTAGAAGAGTAAGTACCCCCACCACCATGTCCTCCTGTCGCCGTAATAAAATTTTTGCCAACGGTTGTTGTTCCTCCAAACCTACCTTTTACATTCCACCCAGAAACAGAATCTCCTCCTTTACCAATTGTGATATTCTCATGACCCTTTAAACTCGCTTTATAACCATACCATACCGTACAACCGCCACCGCCGCCACCGCCTCCTAAGTAATAAGAATAACTACCTCCACCACTGCCGCCGCCACCCCATGCTTGGATTTCGACTTTTGTGTTATCCGTTACCCAATCGGGCCATTGAATTTTTCCATCCTGTGTATAGAGCAATTCAGCATCAGCAAGAGCCGGCCAATTCGTGATTTTATCGGTCAAATCTTTTTTAAGACTCTTTATCTGTGCCAAGATGGCTGCATCCACTTGTGATTTGGTATAAACAAGATCATCATCAACTTTAAGCGGTCCTTTAAGCGTACTTCCACTTGTGCTTAAACGGGTAACCACTTTCCTTTTTGGAAGACCGAAGAAGTCAGATGATACATTACCCAAGATCTCCAAGTCGTCACCCATGGTGACTTTACTGGTAAATTTATTATAACTTTGCCATTCATTTGGGCTGGCTAAGCGACCATAGCTTGTGAGATCTTCATTGATCTTGGCTCTAAAATCATCAAGCCCCACGATATCTTCGGTTTTATGTTGATGTGCGCCTAACAGTGAGACAGCACTCCCAAAGGTGAAGTTATTGTTGCTTGATTTATAGAGAACATAATTGTTGGCTGCGTCCTTAGCACCCTCGATATCGCTTAAATCAGCAAATGAGAAGGTTTTATCCGCTGCCATTTTGCCATTGAGGGCTGTTTCAAGATCTGCAACATCATTTATTGTGTGCGTGTGTTTTGAAGGCGCTTTTTCGTCTACCTTTTCTTCAACAGCCAAAAGAGCTTGATCAATTTTTGTCAAGTTTTCCCGCAAGATTGGGAATTCAGAACTGATAAAACGCCCCTCTTTAGGCAATTCCATGTCGAGTTTTTTGGTTTTTGTCATCTCTGTTCTTCCATCACAATATGCCGGCACCAAAATCACTCACCATGGACCGCGCCGCCGGTCCACCGGTAAGCGTGAGTTTCAAGCGCGCTTGTTTGGCGCCTTTGTCACCACTCACAAATTTGCGCTCTGTCCAAAGCGGTTCAGCGAGTTGCTCTGTTTCGTCGAGTTTCAAAGGGGTGAAAGCACCATCATCCAGCTGCATCTCGAGTGTGAAGGTTGCACCGCCCGGTAAAAAGGTTTTGATATAACTGGTCAACCTTGCCTTTTCTCCAAAGGTAAAAGCACGGGTGACATAAGTGGCCGTTTTATGGATCTTGCCTGCAATCAATTGAACAGGAGTAAACAAAACAGGTGAGAGTTTCTCTGTCCCTTTGAGAATAGCGCGAAGCTTTACCTTTTCACTGATATATTCGGTAAGGCTTAGCAATTGAAAGGGAAGGAGTTGATAAACCGTGCCGTTGTTTCTTTCAATTTCAAAGATGACAGAACACTCACTTGAAGGCAATTCAATGGCTGCGCGGATTTGTAAATCAGAGCAGTCCACAAGATCAAAAGTGCCAAGATCAATGGTTTTTTCTGTTTGTGTGTAGCGTGCTGCCAGCACTCGAAAGGCTAAAGCCTCATCTTGATGGGCGGTCCATGTCTGCGCATTGACAGAAGAAAAGCGTGGACCGGTCACGTAAGGGTGGCTTGAAACGTATCTCTGGTGTTCTGGATCAAAATCCCCAAGCTTTGCTAGTGAGACAGAATGATCAGCATCATCGGTTTTAATGACAAAAGCCGTTAAGCGGTCATCCATCACAAGGAGTGGTACATCATAGCGTGCCTCTGCCCACCCTAGCTTTGCGCCCTTCATAGAATAAAAGCTTTGCGCTTGAATATCGGCGGTCGGATAGCCATTTTCTGTGGTGACCAAATCAATCACCAGATCATGGTTCTGATTGCCGATTTTACAAAGATGAAAGTCAATTCCGGTGATTTGCCGTGTTGCATCAGGGGTAAAGACTTGCGCTTGTGGGTCCACTTGCGTCCAGATCTTCACCGTGGTGGTGCGCCGCATCACTTTCACATCAATCACGCC
>NZ_JBHIRJ010000037.1:0-6028 GCF_042197045.1 Bartonella sp. AA74HLJMH | reverse complement strand
TGTATGGCTCAATATATGAGAGACAATAAACTTGAAGCCTGCCCGCATGGTTTTCGCTCTAGTTTACGCGATTGGCTAGCAGAAACAACCGATGCCCCTTATGAGGTCGCTGAAACCATTCTAAGTCATACAGTAGGAGGGCAAGTAGAGCACTCCTATCGTCGTACTGACTATCTAGAACAGCGCCGTGTCTATATGGATAAATGGGCGGCTTATGTCACGGGTCAATCTTAAGATATGGGGTGAATAACCCCATTATCTGTGGATAACTTTAGCTCTCTTCTCTCTCATTCCTTCTCAATAAGATTCATCACGTATCACATCAGAAATTGTATAATAAAATATTGTTTTCTATGAATAAAACATCTTTCTAAATGAACCAAAATGTGGTTAATAAATAGTTATGATTTGTTACCATTTTTATAGTGAAAGGATTTTAATATGACAGAAAATGATATTCTTTTAACAGACCGTGAAAGTGCAAAATTGCTTCATATGAGTGTCTCAACTTTCCGCCGTCATGTAACCAATGGCTCTCTCCCAAAACCTTTAAAATTTGGTTTTTTATCGCGTTGGTTACAATCAGATCTTTTGAATGTAATCGAACAAGCAAAACAGCAACGTCAAAGTGACGCGGCATAAAAAAACCTTGTCACGTAAGGATGGACAAGGCTTTCTCTGCTGAAGCAAGACTTAAGGTTTGCATTCAAGTTGTTCTGAATGCTTTTTACAATAAGGGCTATTTAAGCGTCTCTCAACACTTCGCTGAGGCATGACAGCACCAGGACGACATATGGGAAGGTTGTCTGATTTATGATTTTCACACCAATCTTGTATTGTAAAGCTAGGGCGAAAACCTGATTGCGCCATACACATTTCAATACTGGCAAATTGATTCAAATCTAGCGCCACAACCTTATTAAGGTCCGGTACTCCACATTCTAAAAGTATTTTATTTCTCCATAATGCTGGAGAAAGTGAGGGAATTGAGTTAACACATCCAGCTGTATTTAAGAGAGCTATGCAACTCAATAGTTTTAAGATTTTCTTCATTTTTCCCCTCTTTCAATGGATTTATTTACGATAAAACAGCTCATAAGCCTGTTGATATTTCCTGTCACCGCTTCATTAAAACAACGGTGAACAATATTGAAATGGTTAGTTGAGGAAACAATCCCGTCATTTCAAGCAAAGCAAGGATGAGGGATTGTTGACCATCACAAACAGCAAAACTTAAGGTTTGCATTCATCCGCATTTTTATATTTTTTACAAAACGGGCTGTTTAAGCGCTTTTCGACACTTCTCTTCGGGATGACAGCACCAGCCTGACAAATGGGGAGGTTTTCCTCTTTAAAAGTATAACACGGCTTCCCTCCCCCTTTATAACGGAATCCTGCTTGAATCATACATGTATAAGTTGTTGCTTTTGCATTGATGCTCTGCTTTCTATTTTCTGAATCAGGATCGATAAGACTCGGCATTCCACATTCTAATAAGGCTTTTCCTACCTCAGTAGAATCCGCACCTGACTTCTCCCACATACTCACGTATCCTGGAGCAGGTTTGTCAATGTTTTCAATGTCACATCCAGTAACCGTTAACAAAATGAGCAGGCTTAATAAATTAAACAACATTTTCATTTTTTGTTCCCTGTTCTCGTTGAATAAAGTTTGTTAAAACCAAATGAACCGTAATTCCATCTACACGCATCACTCGCATCAGCATAACAATTATGGGGGCTCGGGTTAAGGCCCAAGACCGCTCTCCCCATCTCTCTGAGAGGATTAGTTGCTATAGTAAATAAACTGTTTGCTGTAAATATCATCATATAAAAAGGATTTTTTATACCTTTCTCCAAAAGTGAAAAGTCTAGATTTAAAGGTGCCTTATAAGCCGTAGGCCAATTGTAACCAATCACTGTACTAATGGGGTCTAACATATGACCTTGTGTGTAGATATAATTTTTTTCGCCATCGCTTAGATAATCTACTGTATTGGCCATCGATTGCATGTGAGCAGCCGCTCCAACAAGATAGAAGTCTGTTTTCTTGGCTACACTGTGGATACCATGTTCTTGCAAGTCATTTGCTCCATTGCTTACTGTTAAGGTACCACGGCTATGCCCACTAACAATAGCATTGTCATTGCCATAACGATAGATAAAATCTTGGAACTTCTTGGTCGAATTACTCAATCCCCAAGTGCTACCCTCCCAAAACTTTTGATAATATGCTACCCCTAATTCTACCAGCACATCGTCAGCTTGGGGAAAGTATGTAAAATAAAGGGGACCATTTTTATTAACAGCCAATTGGACAGCATTACCCGCAGCATCATCTGGTGAATTAAAAATGCCATTGTAGAACATATAAACAGCACCATTAGGGCCTTTTTGTAAATGCTTTTCTTCCTCTGGCTTTAAAAAGTGATACAGAGTGATATATTTTCCATCACGGCCTTTTATAGGTTTTCCATTTTCATCGGTTAAATAGAGGACATTGCCATTTTCATCATGCGCAACCTCACCTACTGGGTGCTCTTTGACATTTGTGATTTTATAAATTTTATCAAGGTATCCCAATCCTTCATCCGATAAATCATTGATCATATCTACGCGATTATGCACTACCCCCTCAAGCGATGCGACATCTAGCTGTTCTACTGCTTGGTGTGCTGCTGCGGTGTTGCGGTTGAGAGAGCCAATGATTTGTCCAGCATCTTGCCCCATCGCCCTCTGTCCAGTTGTATCAGTAAGGATGATAGTCCCATCGCTGATAGCAGATTTGGTTTCCCCTTCTGCTCCATCCTTGGCTTTGCCGTGATTTAAAACATTCTTGGCAATGTTCTTTATCGTGTCATTCCCAGAAATGCTAAACCCATGGCTGCTGGCTTTAGCATGGGCACTGTTGCTGATATCACTGGTGCTAATGCTTCCAGTGGTCAGGCTGTTTTTGTCCGCCGAGGCTGTGCTTTCAATAATACCTCCGGTCAGCGTTGTTTTGTCTTTAACAATGATATTAAAGCCGCCATCACCCGCTTTGATGCCTGATTGCTCCACAACACTATGATAATCGCTAGAGGATTTATCGTTTTGGAAAGAGGCGCTCATGGACCCCCCACCACCCGTTTGTCCAGCACCAAACCCAACAGAAACAGAGTTTTGCTTGCTGGAAGTTTGTCCCGTATCACTGCGGCTGGTAATGGCAAAATCACCCCCTACTTCCATTTCTACACGCTCTCCAGAAACCACGGCGCCTGCCAATGTGGTGTTTGCCCCACTCGTGGTATGAACAGTGCCGGTGCCTATAATATGGCTGTTTTTGTGTTGAACTTCCTCACTGGAACCTTCCCCTTGACTAAAAGCAGCACTGCCCGTTGCCCCTGCGCCACCCGTGCCATAACCGGTGCCAACACTCATTGAAGCACTTTCACTGCTGTTTTGTGTGCTTTGCGTATTTTGCGCACTTTCAAAGATGATATCTTCACCTACTCCCATGGTGATATTCCCGCTCTGTTCATCATTTTCCAGCACATAGATTGGATTGGTACCAGCGATAATATCAGCGCCAACACCATGAATGCTGCCTTTGTGGGCTTGCATATTAACAGCGCGTCCGCCTTCTATGCTATCTGTCACCGCTGTGGAGGTCTGAACAGAGGCTTCTGTTTTCTCAGTTTTAAAGCCCACTGTCATACTTGCCAGATGCGCCAGCCTCGGTCAAACCGCTTAACGTATCCTGTGGATTGCCCCACGACTTTGGCTTCAAAATACGCATCCCCCGTAATGAAACCTCACCTGCCTTATTGTCGACTATCTTAAACACCAAATTAAAAGTGCCCGTTGCGTGGATAAAGAAGGAGACGGCTTTGATCCTCTACTTCATTCGTGATTTTATCCAACGACCTTTTTAACGATGGGGAGGACGCTTTGGTGATCGCTTTTGTAAAGCTTTTTGCTTTTGCTGACGTTTTCTTTCATCCTCAAAATGCGTTAGTAAAGCGCGTTCCTGTTTCGTTTTGTTGGTCACACCAAAGGTATCATTGTCCATAAATTGCTGATATCCAGCTAGCATCAAATTAGCTAAAAACGAGTCACTTTTCAGAGGTTGTACAAAATAAAGCCCTTTTGAATCTTGCAATTTATACCGGAAACCTGCTTTTTTCATGCACTCATAAACTGAGGCAAATTCACTCGCATACGAATTCATATCACTAGAAGAAGCATAAACCGGTTTCCAACCACATTTTGATAAGGATTGTTGGATCATCGCTTTATCGACACCTGGTTTTTCCCATAATGCTAAAGTTGATGGAGGAGGTTGGTTAACACATCCAGCTGTATTTAAGAGAGCTATGCAACTCAACAGTTTTAAGATTTTCTTCATTTTTCCCCTCTTTCAATGGATTTATTTACAATAAAACAGAGCTCATAAGCCTGTTGATATTTTCTGTCACCGCTGCTTAAAACAACGGTGAACAATATTGAGATGATTAGTTGAGAAAACAATCCCGCCATTCCAAGAGAAGGCAAGGATGGCGGATTGTTGATCATCACAAGCAAGACTTAAGGATAGCATTCATATTGTTCTGGATGTTTTTTACAAAACGGGCTATTTAAGCGCTTCTTGACACTGCGCTGTGGAACAACAGCACCTGGACGACAAATGGGCAAGTTTTCGGCTTTATGATTTCCACACCAGCCCCCCCCCCTATCATATTTATCATGGAAACCAGCTTGAATCATACAAGCTTCTATGGTTGCCCATGCATTGTTGCTTAAATTTCTGTTTTCTGGAAATACATCATAAGGAGCTGGCATTCCACATTCTAAAAGTGCTTTTTTTACCTCAAGCCGATCTGCTCCTGATTTCTCCCACACCGTGAAGTATCCTGCAGGAGGTTTATTAAACTGACATCCAGCTATACTTAACAAAGTTACAGCGCTTAATAATTTTAAAGTTTGTTTCATTTTTTCCTCCTTAAAGGGAATTGTACTCGATGGGAAAGTCCATATATATCTCGACATTTTGGACCCGCATCTCCAAGGCAAGTATGAGGATTATAAGGATTTGTGAACATATTCCATGTTTCTTTCCACCAGTTACTGCCAGCAGGTATTGTCTCATAAGTATAGCCATTGCCGCCAATCCATCGGCTTACAAAGTCATATCTATGCCCATCAAAACCAATAGTGGTTTGTTTGCCATCACTCACATAACCTAACAGACCGGATGCAACTAAAACATTAAAGGCTGGTCCATAGAAATTGATATTCGTGTTGTCGGCTATACCGTGCACACCTTCTTGTTTGAAAGAATTCAGCATATTCCCCAATGTCATTGTCCCGCGACTATGTCCATAAAGTTCTAATCCTGTAAGACCATAGCTATACATCAAATCTTTTGCTTCTTGTGTTGAATTGGTCAAACCCCAAAAGTTATTTTCCATAAACTTCTGATAGCCCGCGACTAGAAGTTCTGAGATAGCAGAATCGGCTTCTGGGAACACAACAAAATAAAGCGGTTCATTTTTATTCTCTGCATGTTGCTCTGCATAAACAGCGGCTTCCTCTGGTGGCGTAAAGATGCCATTAAAGGACACATGCACTTTGCCATCAGAGCCTTCTTGCAAATGCTGCTTTTCTTCATCCGTTAAATAATGTGCGTGAGGTATTGGTTGTCCACGAGCGTCTGTGATATACTGTCCATTTGCATCTATTTCATAGATTATATTACCCTTTTCATCACGGTCGACAACGGCGATGGGGTGCTCTTTGATAAACATGGTTTTATAGGAGTCATCGCTGTATTTAAACCCTTCTTCCAACAATTGCGTTGCCATTTCGCGATTTTCATGGACGATTTGTTCCAGCTTGCCTACATCGAGCTGTTGTACACCCTTATGGGCGGTGGCAGTATCACGATTAAGGGAGGCTATGGCTTGCTCAACATCTTGCCCTGTCAATGCCTTCTGCCCTGCTTCATCAGTAATGACAATGGTGCCATTGCTGATAGCAGATTTGGTATA
>NZ_JBHIRJ010000036.1:0-6154 GCF_042197045.1 Bartonella sp. AA74HLJMH | reverse complement strand
TTATTATAAGATTAAGTAGGGTAGGGGAAGAACGTATAGGTATCTAATTTACGCGCATAAAGGCTTTGTAGAAATTAGATCTAAACTCAGATTTTCTCTCTTTACGGAGTTAAGACTTGTGTTTTTATCATAATGACTAGCTTCTCCATCATAATATTTCTGCACGAGAGCTTTCCAAAAATAGTACACCAGCTAGTTTGTTCTTAAAAAAATAATCAAGGCAATACTTTTGCACCATCCTCATTCGTCATCCTTAAGGGCGGCTTTTGCATTTACAGAAATTGCCACTGACTTTAGAAGCAGAGCCTAGAAACGTGGGGAAGAGGAGAACCATAGGGTGCTGTGACTACTCATGTTGTCATGCTATAGAAATATTTGGTTTTGTAGGGTAGCAGAAGCCCCCCTTTAATGCTTTTTAGGCATTAAAAATGGCATGAGAAAATGCTGGTAGTCGTGATATGTTTTTTCTAAAGTTTTTTATTATGGCTGATCCATGAGCTCTAAAATATAAATTGAGAGAGAATGGGCGGCATTAAAAGTTAAACGCGCATGGCGAGGCTTGAGATTGATTAGTTCAAAATCCTTTTCTGAGCGTCCGTGCGCTGCACTTTTCTTGTTTCTTAAATTCATAGTACCATGCACAATTTGATACAGACCGGATGCGATCATTTTTAAGCCATTTTCATCTAGATCTTGATTTTTTAAGTTTTCTTGCTTCATATCTTCGGGATGGATCTTGGCTTTCTTAACGACTTCTTTCCATAAAGCGGGCAGATTATTACGGGCGTTTTCTGCATATGGGATAGAATGGTGGTCGAGATAAGCTTTGCAAGAGGCTTCCAATAGATTTGCTGCAAATAGAACTGCCTCCCTTGGATCTTTTTCTATATTTTCTAATGCCCTATTTATTTCGATTTCTACTGCTGAAAGTTCTTTCTCTGCAATAAGTTTTTTTAGCTCTTCCATCGAGAGGAGACCAGCTTTTTGCAATTCTTGTGTGAAGGTTAGCTCATTCTTGATAATATATCCTCCACGCTGATATTCTAATCCATCTTTCTTTAACGTTTCTAAAACTTTACGTTGATCTTCTTTAAGCTGTTGTAGCATTTGATCTTCTGGTATGTCTTGAAATATGAATCCGACTAACTTATGAAACTCACTGTCCAAAAAATCACCAAGCAGGGGACCAAGGACTTCAAGCGGTTTATTGCATTCTACATTGATTGTATCTAGTCATTTCTTAATCTTGACTTCATCATCATCACTTCGATCCTCATGAGGAGCAGATGGTGTATAAAAAAATAAGGCATCCAAATTCTCTGGCCAATAGTACTTTGGTAATATTTGAGAGAGTATCCTAATTGTTGCAGGAGGAATTTCGTTTTTCTGAGAGATTTTTTGCGGAGGTAATAATTGCATTTTATGGCTTGATAATATCAAAAAGTGGTGTGTGGAGTGGTTTTTAGGGTATAATTTTATTGCCTGACCTTGCTTAGAAAGTCGCGCAACAATTTTGTGGCTTATATAAGATTTGTGAAAGAGAAATGCCATATTGTGTTTTAATTTTTTTCTCCTTTCATTGTTATAACAGTGAAGCAGTGAAGGGGGTGAATAATGCGTGATAATTGGAAAAATATAGAATGAGAACAGAAGTATAATTTTGTATTATCGTAACTGCAATAGCATTCTTTATTGGCAGATTGTTTATTAGAGAGAAGGAAGCAGGCAATGCGCATAATCCCTGAACGGAAGGTCTTGTGACAAGAATTTCAATAATGGCATGTTACTAAATGTTGTGTGTGTTCTTTGCTTGTCAGAAAAAGTAGATGGGGCTCTTTATTTGCATAACCGGTATAGAGTAATGAGTAATGCGGGAGGCTAGTTTAAAATCTCGTTTATTCCGTTAAAGCTTACGGTTTTCTATAAAAAGACTGTTTTCATTATATCCGCTGTGAAGCTCGCATACTTGGTAGATGAAAATATAAACGTTTATCGTGTCTGTAAGGGAGCTTGAAGCAATGAAGTTATGTGTAAAAGAGTTCTGAAAAGCTTCTTTTGTCCGTAAAACTTATAAGGAAAATTTAAAGGCAGGAAAATGTTAGAGAAATCTAAGAGTACGCTGTGAAAATCAAGAAACAGTCTTTTTAGAGATGGTTTGCTGTCTGTCATCATGCTTTATGATTTTCAATGTTTTTAAAATTTCCCTCTCAATGAGAGAGGGATTTTTTATTAAAGTGGGGGAAATTTCTTATAACAGTTAACAATGAAATGGAGAGAAGATGCTGCTTTACCAGCTGTTTTTGTCGCTTCAGTTTCATTTGGACCTATTGCTGTTATGAAAGCATAGTGATTCAATGACTTTGAAAAGGGGCGAATAACATTATCAAGTTTGCAATACAGTGCGATTTTTTGCATCGCGATGCGTGGCAGAAGATGGTCAGCATTTGGGGGCATTGTGGGTTCTATATTCTATGCTGGTTCTGTAGGGCGTCTGTTAGCGCATTTATGGAACTATTCCGCATTGAAACGCGTGCTTAATTTCGTGGATCTTTGCAAAGGTCTGATCAGAAAATCCCATATTTCAAGAGGTTTTTAGAGGGATTTAAAAGCACAGAGGTATCATAAAATTACAAACACCGTACGTTACTGGAGGTGATCAATTTTAGAGCTTAAGGAGCTTATCGGTTTAGTGTTCTTTCATAAAAATGATGAAGGCTGTGTTCAAGGTCTCAGTGTGTTGGTTTCTCGAAAAGTGGTAAATGCTGTATGATTTTATATGCCATTGCCAATGTTATGGATAGGGTGTTCAAATAAAGCATATCATAAATCAAAATTCTTCTCTTTACGCGATAAGAGGAGGGCTAGGCAAAACAGTAAAAATGCAGCGATAGAGAATATGAAGAATACGATATATGTTTGGTTTAAGGACAGGGATTCTTCTGTCAGCGAATGGATCAAAAAGCCAGCGAATATACCCCCTAAGGCACCACCTATTTGCTGTAATATGCGTGTGATAACGGCTGTATCTTTGACGTATAAACTGTTGACATATTGGATGGGGGCGGAAAGGCAGACAATGGTGGCGATGCCAAGTCCTATGCCTCTTAGCAAGAATCCAAGTCCATCCATGCTTATATTATAGCCGAAGCATAATAACCCAAAGCTTGATATCACTAAACCAATTCCTATCATGAAAAAGGGAGATTTTTCTTTCCATTTTTGGTAAATAAATTTCCTTCCGATCCATGCTCCTACCCCTTGCAGAGCAAGGAGGGCACCGATGATGAGAAGGCTCTTTTCATAGTTTCCTTCCATGGCAACGGCTAGTGGGAAATAAACGAGGAAGCTATAAAAAAGAAATGAAGCAACAAGCCCCATGATCATGAGTAATGTATAGCGTGCATTTTGAAATCCGCTAAAGACGATTAATTTGTTTTTTGCTTTCTGATTAGAAACAATGAATAATATGAGAGATATCATGGCTATAAGTGCTAGGATATATAAGTGGTTTTTGTTATTGATATTTCTGGCTTCTGTGAGGTAAAAAAACGAAAGAAGCGATATGGAAAACGCTAAAAATGCAAATAAGTTAAATTTTGTTTTTGTTGTTTCGTTGCTCTTTAAATGTTTTGCTCCAAGGGTGAGTGCCAATAAAATAAGCGGAATATTGATAAAAAATAACAAACGCCAAGACACATACTGAGCAAGCGAGGCGCCTACCAGCGGACCAAAGGCAGGAGCGAAAACTGTTGGTACGGCTATGGAGCCCATGGCTTGGCGCACTCGTGTCTGTCCAAATTGTAAGGCAATGATGGTTTGGCTAAGGGGCAGCAAAAGACCTGTCCCGAAACCTTGAACGATACGAGCAGATATAATAGTTGGAAAACTATAGCTTAATCCTACCCCCAGTGATCCAAGCATAAAAATGAAGCTTGCAAGAAACCAAGTGCTTTTGATACCTATTCTTCCTTGCACAAAAGCGGCCATTAGCAGCCCTGGAACGGTGGCGAGAAAATAGGATGTTACAACCCATTGTATATTATTTTCTCCGACTGAAAAATAATGCGCAAGGTTAGGAAGGATGACATTGACAATGCTCCCGTCCAGCAGAGGAAGTATGCTGGAAATAATGACGGTATATATGACATACCTTTCTGTTTTTGTATAGGAATCTCTCTTTTGCATTATTATGCCCCCTGTTGATATTCTTTTAGATATGGGTCCCGCGTTATAAATTACAGAGCTCTAAGAATGAACACGCATTTGTGATATCTGCGGTTTTGATATTGGAATGAATATGATTGGAAGTGCTGATGGTCCCCTTGTGTACAACCCGCCTTTTTCTCTAGAATTAAGCCATCAGTTAAGCTGATGTCAATGAGTTTATCGAGGAGTCTATTTGCCGTCAACTCAATCTGCATGAGAGCAAAAGCAGAACCTACACAAACGTGCACGCCTGCTCCATTTGCATTTATTATTTAACATGGAAAATGTGAAAATCTTTATAAATCAAATTATTGACTTAAAAATCCAATGTTTGTTTATATATCATTTTTTATGCTTAAATGATTGTTTGGGTATCAAATGTATTCTCAATAGTTTATAATTTTCTTTTCTTAAATGTGCAGCTCTTTCTGAAAAATGTTCGATAATTTCTTGATTGTTTAATAAAAATTAAAATTGGTTATAAGGAAGAGCTTGTAAATTATAGAGTAGGAAAAAGGTGCATTTTATAAAAAACAGGGGAGGGTTGTTTCCATAACCCAAACATTTTTTCAAGTTGTTGTGGTATCTTTTTGAATTGCTTGATCGATAAAAGTTTTATAATTATCAGAAACAATATATTGGGTATTTTCTCCTAAAGCTTTGAAATGTTCACGATCGCAATGGATTTTTGCTTTTTCCAGAACGCGCAACATGTCTTCGAAAATACTTCTTTTGCTTTCCACAACAAAATACAGTTTTTCTTGCCCATTTTGCTCGAATAATACAGTCCAATCGGGAGTATATGATCCAAGAGATGTATCAATTTTAAACCATTTAGGCAGTTTCGCATAAACTTTAATCTTATCGTTTTTTTCAAATGATTGTGCAAAATTGAACTCAATATCTGAATCATAAATACATGATCATAAATTGATTTATCAGTTTTTGTCATATTCTTTTATAAAACAATTTGCTTTTATATTTATTAAAATGCATTTTCTATTTTATTTTTTCGTATAATTAGCCAATGAAGTTTTTGCTCTAATATCGCAATTTGTAAAAGACTATTTTGGTCATTCAATATGAAACTTTTTATGTCGGTTTCTTGTATTGAAAGCAATGGTACGATTTTTGATATCTGTATAAAATATTTACAAAAGAATTAATAACGCATGATTATAGAATTTTGTTCTTTGTTTGAAGCATGTACAGTTAAACCATTGTTTATTCATAGATTTTATGTTCATTATTTATTTGATACATTTAATCTAGAATGTAAATTGTGTTCGTATACTCAAACTAAAATACTGGTATTGAAGTGGTGAGAGTGTTGCTTTGTTGAGAATAGATCATTGGGTAGGTTGGTATTCCCTTTGTATCAGAGAATTCAACTTATTCTCTCATATTGTGTGTGGATGAAATGTTAACCGCATAATGCTCCCTCTTACATGAGATGTAAGATTGATATGTTTTCCACATTGAGAAAAGTTGTTGATCGTAGAGGAATATTTTTCTGCGAAATTTGTTTGGCTTAAATGCAAAAAATAGAGCAAGAGTCGCATATTTGTTATGCTGTAATGGCATATATATAATCGATGGAGTCAACACTTCATTTAAGAAGTTTTTTAAAAGAAAAACATAAAAAAATAGAATTATTGAAAAAAATCTTTTATTTTGAAGCTTGTTTCTCACGCTTATAAAAGCTTCACGTGGATTTCGAAAATTCTTGTTGTGTTGAAAAGCAAGACAATTTTGCAAAAAAGCTGCACTATGCGTGCAGCTTTTTATGTATTTGCTTTAAAGGTAGACAGGTAGATGTTTTAAAGCATGAAAGTGTCCTTACGGCTTCTATAACCATAATAGCCAAAAATACTGGAAATAATGGCGCCTACCAGACTTCCTAAAAAGCCCCACCACCCCATATTGGAGGCTGTTTTTGTGGCTTTAG
>NZ_JBHIRJ010000035.1:0-6367 GCF_042197045.1 Bartonella sp. AA74HLJMH | reverse complement strand
CCAAGTTTAACCTTCGTTTCATGGAGAACACCCATGTTGGGCTTTTCTTTAAGGAGATTAAATTTTTCAGAAGAAAACGAACTGACTTCTTTGCCACCACTCGTGAATTCCTGTAGCCCTCCTTTATAAGCCTGTTTGAAGTATGGACGCTTCATTAATTCATTAAGAGCACCATAATGCTGTTCTCCTATTGGTGTTTTTTGAGCTATTTCGTAAAGAGTATGTGGTTCTGCTTTCCTAATCGCGATAAGATCATCTTTTAAACCTGTAACATTTTGACGAGGAACAAAGTATTTATCAGCCGCCTGATGAATACGCTCCCCTCCTCCCAGCGCTCTCTGCCCAGCTCTTTTAGTCAAATCAAGATAAGCTCCTTGATTTCTTTTCGCGATATCAAAAACAAGATCCTGTAAAAAAGGACTATGATCAGCTACGTAATCGGTAGGAACTGCTTTTTTAAAAGATTCTCCTAGCTCTTCAGACGCCTCCTTACCTAAATGTTTACTGATTGCTCTTAACGTGTCTGTTGCAACACCTTCCTTATGAGAAGGAGAAAAAAGTCTTCGTATTCCGCTTACCGGATAACCAGCTAAATGAGCTAAAGCACTTCCAGCCAATGCCCCACCCGCTCCTAAACCTGCACCAGATAACGTACTTGTAAGTGTATTACCAAGTCCTTCACCTTCTCCCGCTCCATGTAATGCACCAGATGCCGCCCCTACTTTAAGCAAATGCGGCAATGTTGTTTTGTTCGTGATGCCTAAAAATGGACTTGCAAATCGACTTGGGGGTAACTGACCTGCTTTCAAAAAGGCTTGACCTAATTTTGACCCCGCCACATTCCTTGCAAGTGTAGGCGCTACAAAGCGTGCTCCTGAGGCTAATAATCCTCCCCCTAAAGTCGCAAGTGAAGGAATTGCCGACCCTAAAGCATTTCCAGCAAAAGAAGTCCAATAATGTTGATCACTCATCCTACGATAATAATCACGTATTCTATTGGCTTCTTTCTCATATTTTTCTATGGTTTTCTTATCTCCAGTCCAATAGTTGTAAAGCCCCTTCGCAAAAGCCTTTATTGCCAACTCATCATCAGAATCACGTCCTGCCGCTGTAATCCCCGCAATCTCATCATCTAAATTAAAACTCAAACCATGCTTTAAAGAATTCCAAAAGGCTTCACTGCTACTTATTTCGGGATGTTGGGATGATGTTTCGTATTCATCTTTAGGGATACGACGTATAACTCTTATTCCAGTACCAAAATCTGGAAATGGTTCCTCTACCGATTTTTCGTATTCATGTTTAGGGATACGGCGTATAATTCTTATTCCAGTACCAAAATCTGGAAAATCTTGATGAGTATTATTATGCTGAACCATTTAACTATCCCTAATAATTTCATACAAATCTTTACCATCATGAACGGTTGCTTTATCTCCAATAGCAAGTTTTTTAATATTTGCTCTGCTAATTGTAGTTGGCAAGTTTGCACTACCTCCTTGTGACATCGACTGATTAGCATATTGAGCAGAATACTTTAGACGCGGTCTTACTTCCATTCCATTTGACAACCTATAAATTTCCTCATCATTCAGTTTTTTAAAAAGATCAAACATATCTTTGATTTTTAAGAGCGTTTTATATAGTTCTTCTGGTTTATCGCTAATGTCCATAGTACCATAAGATGCTACTATGCGCCTGCTTTCTTCATTAGATAACGGTCCAACGCCTAATTTCCCGCCGTCACTTTGCTTTTTGATTGCTTCAATCACTCGAACAAAGACACCACCTTCAAGCGTTTTTAATTTATTTTTTAATGTTTTTGCAGCAGTATCGGGGAAAATCTGAGCAAAAGCACCGACCTTACCAGCAGCCTTTTTGGGATTCTTCTCTATAATTTGAAGAGCATTGTTAACTGTATCCACAATATGATTAATTTCTTTTGCTGCTACAGCAGCAGTGTTTCTCTTACCTATTTCCCACTCTTCTATGTCTCGTTTTTTCTGATTATACTCAAGTTCCTGCATCGACCCCTTAACCGGTCTCGCTCTACGTTCACCTAGTTGTGAATTGGGATCCCATTCATAACCTTTATCTAACTGAGGTTTATCACCACCTGTTAGCATCGCACTAAGCATTTGCGGATTACGTGCCATGATAGCAGCTTCTTCTTCGCTGTAACCTTTAGATTTTAGGTATTCGACGGTTTGATTGACTTGTTCTCTTCGTTTATCACCTTCATTAAGATGCTTCACACCACTTGCAAGCGCATCCCACCCAGAACCGTCTGATGAAGATTCTGCCATACCTGCAAAAAGATCTTTGAGCTTCTGATACGCATCTGATTGAAAAAACTTATAAGTATTGGACTGTAAAAATTTCTCTGCATCTGTCAGTTCAGGAGTCGGTGTTGGGGAAGCGGGTGCTAATGGTTGCGTTTGTTCATTAATATGAGGTTTTAGTTCTTGTGGAGTACTCTCTAGTGCATTTGGCATGGGTGGATGTTGATCAAATCCAAGAGGCATTTCCGCTTTAGGAGCCGTATAGGGCATAAATGGTCCATATGGATTCAGACTATTCTGTAAATAGGGGTTGGATGGGGCTTGTGCTTTCTCTGGTGTCATCATACTTTCAATACCTGACATTCCAGTCATAAATAGAGAGGTTTTGGGGTACTTTGTTATGAAATTCCCCACGGGGTTCTTTGTTATTAATTGTCCCAATCTATTCGCCCCTGTAACCGCTTTGGGAGCAATATATCTAAAAATATGAGGCGCAGCTCTCGCTGCCATAAAAGCTGCCCCAGCTAATGGAAATAATAATGGAAATGCCATCACGCTATCCTTTTAAAATTATCGTTTAATGATTATACAGCTATTGTTTCTTATTCATGTGATCTAAAAAAAACTTGGATGCTCCTCCTGCCAACGCTGCTCCCATTGGACCACCTGCCATGTAACCAAAAGCCATCGGTGCTGCTTGAAGTGCTAAAGAACCTATAGTCCCTACATTTTTCCACGGATTATTGCCCTCTATCTTAGAGATTGTATGATTATTCGTTGTCGTGCCGTAATTCCTTGCAAAACCATGACCGGCGTTCATAAGCATATTCAACCTATTCCAGCCGCTATTGTCTTGTTCCAGCCAACGTTCTCTATTGGCATCAACAAGGCGTTGATTGTGGGCATCAAGCACACCTCCCCCTTGTATGGCATTGGAATAGGCATTCCCATAACCCTGTAAGAAGTTATTTGAGGCGCCCAATTGATTTTGATTGGCTTGGTCTATCATGGCATTGGCTTGCATCATGCGATCCGCATCACGATTAAATTGCTCTAACATAGCACGAGCGTATATAGAATCTCTTCCTTTCCGCACTTCCTCTCTGTGATCAGGAGTTGCATAACGACCAATCCCTGAGAAATATCTGTTAATTTGAGTGTCTGAGTCATCTAACGCTTCTTGAAGTGCTCGTTTGAAATACGAATTTTCTCCCATCATACCACCAGAAGCCATATGTCTAAGATTCATGGCTGCCGACGTTGGATTATAGATTGTATTCATCAAAGAGCGATTTTGATAATGATGAGGGACACTCCCAAGACCACCTATGGCTTGGGTGGTTTGAGCACTTAACGGCGCAACACGAGGTCCTCCATACACATTACCCCCAATCCCTGTGTCATACATGTTATACGCATCTGCACCCCCACGCTTAAAGACATTCTGCATCCAAGCAGGAGGGGCGCTTGTCTGCACCTGCTTCTGTTCTGTCGTTGCTGGTCTACTGCTCCCCATGTCACAATTCCTTCCTATAATAAAGCATACCTATGCTATAGCCTTGCTTGGTTAGTGCACGCTTCCAACCTAAACGACCCAAGATCTCCATTTCAGAAGCACCATTCTCACGCGCCCAATCCTCTACAAATTTCAAATTATCAACTTGATCAAGAACGCCCTTCCCACTACATTCACAAATCAGTGCGCGCTTCTTTCCTAAAACTGTCTGCTGTATCTGGGTCGTGAATGCCGCTAAAAAGCGCTCGTCGTCATCCAAAACAAGCCATAACTGTTTCTTGCCACTGCAAATCGCTTCAATCAGTTCCTGCAACGTGATTTCATGTTTGAAACGCTCTACATACTCTCTAAAAGATGCAATGATTTCTTCAAGATAAGGGGCTATACGCTCCATATCCCAAGACGTGGTCAAAAAGACTTTTGCCATTACCCTCTGCCTAAAGGACGTAAATCCACATTAAATCCCGTAATATGGTTCCAATGAATGCCTTCAGGAATGCGCAATTTAAAGCGGTGATAACGATTGCGCGAACGACCATGATAAGCACCCGTGACATACGAACACACCCTCTCCTTGTGCCATGTGATCGGTGTCTGATTATTGCGAAGCCGACGTTCTCCAATGCTTAAAAGACCTTCCGTCGTATCAACTTCGGCAAACATTTTTGTGATAAAGTTAAAACTTCCATCCGGTGCCCCCATTTCTTGCGAAACAACCGTTGCCTCCATCGGTGCTCCCGTAAACATAACAAGTCTATTTTCATCATCAAAAGCACCAAGCATTGGGGCGCCACTTTGCCAACGAGGGCTGTCTAAAGAAGCCGGTAATGTCTCAAGATTGATTGAGATCTCATCTAACTGTTCTAAAGTATAACCTGTCGTAAATACTGGAAACAACGTGAAAGGTTTTCCCTGTAGCGTCGACCATTTCTGCAATCCCCAATCATAGACAAAGGTCGTTTGCTCGTTATTACCTCTTTTTAAGGACCAGTAAATCCGGTTATCAATGGGATCTATAACCCCTTGCATCTCATCAAGAGCAAACTTATCAAAGGTTTTAAAAACCGTTCTATCAACCTTCTCAAAGCCTATCGGCAAAAGTTGACCATCAGCACTGATCTGATAAAAGCCACCATCACCAGCAAAAAAAGCATCACTCCCACGACACGCTATAGAGGCTGCACTGCGGGATCCACGCTTGTCTTGAAGCTTTTGAAAAATAAAGGGGACTTTAGAGCCTAGCGTAAAACAACCAGCATAAATAGCAGAACGCAAAAAAACGAGGGGATTGCTCGATTCCGTTGCCCCTTGAACATATTCTCCATCATTAAAATTATGATAATAACAATCTTTATCACCTACCGTCCAATGAGTTGCATCATTCAAACCCGACCAATGGATGCGATTGGGATGATCTGTTAATTGCATCAAACAAACAAAATCACCCCAAACCTTCACCAATCCTGCTTTCGGGGGATTGCCTCCTAAATCTTCAAACCGTTCAGAGCTATGAGTATTAAAGACTTGTGGTTTATCATTTTTATTCACCGCAATAATAGTTTCACCAAATAATGCAAACGACCATTTATTCTCTTCATTTGCTTGATAGGTCACACCACTTTGACTTATGTCTTTCCAACCCTGCGTTTGACTATCATAACTGTAAAGCTTTTTGGCTCCTCCTACGATTATCTTAACACCATTGCCACTTCTAAAGGCTATGTACCCCAACGGCTTTTCTTCTAAAGCATGAGACACTACCACTGCATTAGGCATCGGAATATAACAGCCATCAGCCGGTAAAACATTCACAAGCGTATCCGTAAAGCTACCGTTGACGACCGAAACATCTGGTCTGTAATCAGCGATTGGAAAATAAACCATATTAGAAATCCGTCGGAATTATTCGAGTGACGTTATGACGTTTGGACGTCTCTGCACGCAATTCATGCAACTGTTCGTTAAAGTCATTGTAAGCAGCGGCTGCACAATCGGGTTCTTTAAGAATATTCTTGTACAGTTCATATTTTGCACGCGCTTTAATCAAATCAAACGCGTGCACAAACCATGGATGCTCCTCATCAACACTCTCTATCTCTGATAAACGCAATGGAGAGAGAATGAGTTGAATCTGATAGGCTTTATCCGGCGTGGGATAAAGATGTAATTTCCTATCAAAATAACTGTAACAAACCGGCGTTCCTTGCTGCTCTGATGATAACAAAGGCTCTAAAGAAACATGGTCCTTACACTCCAATGCAAACTTATGATGTTGATCAGAGCTTAGATAAACGTTTTTTATTTTAACAGCTGTTTCAATAGGGCGGGTAGTGCTTGCATCATAAACACCTTGTCCCGCCCGTGTCTCAAACACCACATCACGGCTTTCGTTAAAGTAAAAGGTCTCCCGTTCACAAAAACGAATAGCTGCAAAAATGCTTTCTTGGATTTGTTGAACATACTCATCGGCTATGTCATCAATCTCATCTTGAATAACCGACACTAAGTGCGAAAGTGTTCTCTTATGACGATAAACATCTCGCTTTACTGGTATCGGTCCTCCGGTTTT
>NZ_JBHIRJ010000034.1:0-6477 GCF_042197045.1 Bartonella sp. AA74HLJMH | reverse complement strand
ATGAGCATCAGCAAGAATGCGGGCACTACCACTCACATGAGCATTACCATAAATATTGCCATAAACATGAGCATTGCTATAGACAAAAGCATGGTCATAAACTTTAGCATATTGAGAGATAAAAGCTTTTCCATAGACCTCAGCATTGCCATAAACTTGACCACAGACTTGCGAATAATGCCGTATTTTTGCATCATCATACACCCTTGCATGACCATAGACACAAGCCTCATCATAGACCCAGCAATTGCCATCATGGGATAGATTAGCTTCCTTTTCAATAAAGCCCCCTAAATCCCCAGCCTTAACATCATCGAAATTTTTTAAAGCACGAATGCGGTAAAGATTTATAATATTTCGAGTAAGTGCATGTTTGATTTTTTTAATTTCACTGGTTAATTCGTATTTTTTGCACATAGGAGTACCCTCACAATCTAATGTGATAAACGTTTTCTAAAATTTGAAATGGAAAATTGGATTGGAAAGCAGGCGCCCCCACAACGCCCATGCTTTATTTAAGCAGCTTCATTTATGGTTTTGTTATTATTACCAATATCATCATAAATTTTTTGATTGCCATCAACTATAGCATTGCCAAAGATTTTTACTAAGTAACAAACATATACATTGTCAGAAACGACGGCATTATCGTAAACATGAGCAGCCCAATCAATACGAGCAGAGCCTAATATTTTTGCATTGCCATAAACAAAGCCCCTTACATAAGCATTATCAGCAATTTTCGCATTGTCAGAGATTTTTGCATCAAAAATGATATTAGCTTTATTACAAACAAAGGCATTGTCATAAACTTGACCACGAACGATAGCATTGTCATTAATTTTTGCATTGCCATACACATGAGCATTTGCACCGAAAATCCATGCATCATCATTAACAACGGCATTGCCATAAACTTTAGCATTTCTATTAATACAAGCATTATCATGTATTTTTGCATTGTCAGAAACGACAGCTTCCCAAAAAACGGTAGCATTATCATAGACCCAGCAATTGCCATCATGAGAGAGATTGCTTTCATTTTCGATAAAACCACCTAAATCACCAGTCTTTACATCAGCAAAATCTCTAATGGCTTTAATGCGGTGTAAAGTATGACCAGCCACACAACGCGTTTCATTAGTAAATTCGTATTTTTTAGACACAGTTATAGCGTTCATAGGTAACTCCCTAAGTTCATATTTGATAAATTTAAAAATGAAATGTTTAAAAGAGGGGCGCCCCCGCCGCGCCCGCGCATTATTTACGCAGCGTCTTTTATAGACTGGTCATTATAGACAATTTCTTTACTACAGACTTCAATATTATTGCGAACCCAAGTGTCACCTTTAATGACCGCATTGCGAAAAATCTTTACATTTGCAAAAATACAAGCATATCCGGAAATTTTCGCATTATCATAAATTTTTGTATCATTAAAAACACAAGCGTAATAATGAACATGAGCATTACCAAAAATATGAGCATCAGGATAAATACGTGCAAAGCCATACACATGAGCATTGCCATAAATATTGCCAGCCACAACCGCCTTGCCATAAACCCTTGCATTTTCATAGATACAAGCAATATTATTCACATGGGCATACCCACTTACAACGGCATTATCGTAAACCCTTGCATTACTATAAACCTTGGCTTTACCGCCCACCCAGCAATTGCCATCATGGGATAAATTACTTTCACCTTGTATAAACCCGCCTAAATCACCTTTTTTACGTCTCCAAAATCTCTTAAAGCGCGAATTCTATGAAGGGTTTTAAAACCAACCTCTATTGTCTCACCTGTAAATTCGTATTTTTTTGCAGGCTCTTGTTGATTAGCAAGAGCGGTTTCATTTGCATTTAAAGATATAAGGGGGGTGTTTTTTGAATTTGTCATAATTAAAACCTATCTGTTTAAAAGTTTCTTATTGACACCCTAATGGGCGCCGGGCGCTAAGAAACACGGCAGATAGTCCGTTGTTACGCTTTTCTCATAAAGAGTATTGTATGGCGTAACGACACCCGACAAAATCATCATATATGCTAATTAGAGCATAAAAGATAGTCAGTTTTTATAATAGGATTAGGTTTATCGTAACCTCTTCGCTATCTGTTTAGTGTTTCTTAATCACTTGAATGTTTATATAACAAAATACGTATTTATTGTCAAATAATATTTTATCTTTTTTGATATTTTTTTGTATTTTTTTAAATACTTTATGTATTGATAATATCTTATGCTTATTAATTGCTTCTTTTATATTTATGTGCTTTTAAAGCTATATTACGGGCTTTGTGAAACGACTGCGTATTTTCTGAATCTATACATTTATAATATTTAGAAACGCTCTCATAATGCGTATTTTAAACTTTATAACCTATCAATTTTGTCACTAAATGGCTTTTAAGATTTCTGTTAATTTCTTTTAATAACACATTTTAGACTTAACAGCCTTTATAGGGACTGTCTTTATAAACAAATGCTTTCATTTGCATATGAGTATTCAAGTTTACTGTTTTTACGCATTCTTTATAGCTGTTATGTTCTTTATAGCCATGGCATCATTTTTCATTTTCATAAGAGAAACGATAAATAGGATAATTGCGATTTATTGTCTGTTATGAAAATATCTCAATAGAAACTGATCATTATAGAGATCAGTAAAATCCCTTTTAATAGACCGTGTCAGTGTTGTCAGTGTTGTCAGTTCTTTTTAGAGCCTATACTATTTTTTTAAAATGATAAAAAATTAAAAGCATTATATTTCAATATGTTAGTCTTTTTAAGATACAACTTATATAGATAACACAACCTTAAATACAATTAATAATATATATTTGTCAGTTATCTGTCAGTAAATTGAACTGACAAAATAGACCATTTGAGTGAGTGATTAAAACATGTCTTATAAAAAATGAATTTATCAGTTCATTTGAATAGATAAACTTATGATTTTAGTGAGTGATTAAACCACGTCTTAAAAAAACATGTGATCCTTTAAAGCCTTTCAAAAGAAACGGTTTATGATCATAAAAATGCTATTAAGACTATTATGGTTATGAGTTTAGGGGGGTATGGGGGTTTTGGGGGGGCTTTTTACCCCCCCTTTATATATATTTTTTAATCCAAAATAAAAGTTATTATATTTCAATAAGTTAATCTTTCAAATAAACAACCCATATTAAACATAACACATAAATACAATTTTTAATATATATCTAAGAGGGTTTTGTAGGTGTTTTGGGGGGGGGTAAAAACAGACAAAACCTATAAGTAATATAAGAAAATGAATATACATAACTCTGTTTAAACAAAGCTTTTGAAAAGGATAAAGCTATCATTTTAAATACGGTATAATCTCTTAAAGGCAATCCAAATAAGAGTATCTAAAAGTGCAAATGATTTCTTTTTAGAATAACGCATATAAGCACTCTTTTTAAAGATTGTATCTAATCAACTTAACAAGAGAGGTATAGATTATGGTTATAAGACTCTATACCCCTTGTGAGTTTAGCAAGCCAAGTCTATTCAATTTCTTTAATTTCTAGTTTTGGTAGGTTCTTAACGATTTTCATTGTCTCTAAACTTACGGTAATAACCCTCTGAAATAACTCTAGAGGGTAGGCAGGGTTGCCAATGGTTTCAACAGCATAGCGATTGGCATCATTCACAATGCCACTCTTTTTATCAGTCTTTACACATTGACGCCCCATAACCCATTCAAGAGCGGGTTTACCATTAACGATATACTCATAAGCGTCAAGTGGGATATCTGTCATGATGATATTGCTATTATAAATAACAGTGGTTTTATCTTTCTCTTTACCTGCTTTTGCGAATTTCATTTCAGTAACATAATAAAACTTTTCGGGATTAGAGATTTCTGTAACTTTTGGATTACCCTTTTTAAAAGTCACTGGATAAGGCTCTACAGTTTCATAATTCACGTGCAAATGACCCAGTTCACGCCCTGCTGTTACGAACTTCCAAAAATTACCAGCACTCTTTACACAAGGGATACGAGGCAATTCTTTAGAGAGGTTATCAGCATAACGAGCACGATAATCTTCCGAATGAAGTAAACCGTAAACATAATAGAATAGATCATCTTTAGTGATTTTTTCATTAGGATAAGCAGCTTTAAAATGTGCTAATCCTTCATCAGTAATGGCATCACGCCTCTGTAAACCAGCTGTTTTGCTTTCTTCTGTAAATAAATGGGATTGTTTCTCACTTTTACCTTTTGAAACCATAGTATCTTCATAAAAATACCGTGGAAAGCATTGACCTTTTTCTATTGCATCTAGATTAGGCAAATCTTCAGACATAAGAACAGAAAAACCACACCTTGCTCCTACGCCTGTAATTTGAATTACTTTATTTTCAACCGCTTTTCCCATCGGAAATATCCGCGGCATTTGTAAAACCATTTCATTGAAGGTGCGATTATAATAGAGCCACTGTTGTGTAAAAGGACGATATAAACTTTGCATAAGGCATGTAGCTTCAAATTCAAAAGTATTTCCTTTTGCTAAATCTTCTTTAAGAGCGCGGCTCCAACTGATTTTTCTCGTATCTGTATTGACGAAATTGTCTACAGCATTTTTACGTATCCTAGGATCAACATGTCCATAAACATTATTAAAACGCTTTACTTCACTGTTATAGAAGGCAATCATATTACTTATGTTTTTCGCTAAAACTTCATGGCTTGAATTGTATACCCAAGCATCACGGCTAGTTACAATACCACAGGAATAAGTATCAAAAAGCTTTTTACCATGACCTTTTTTATAACCTATGGATAAAAATGCTTTAAAATTGTTATCACGTTGACCAAGCCAATCACCATGTTTATCTGGTGTGATTATTTGCCAACCTTGTTTACTTCGTGTAATGCCATCAATGCTCCTAAATTTTTTAATTGTCTTAAGCTTTTTTTCTCTTGTGTGATTATTACCAATATCATGATAGTAAATTTTACAAGGTCCAATAGCATTGGGATTTTTGATAAACAAGGTTACAGCAATACCGGTCATACTACCATTGCCAAAAATATTTTCACCTTCTTGAGCTCTTCCATTGCTTAACATATTTTTGCGAAGATCCCCCCGTAAATTAAGCACATAAATGCTCGTAAACTCTTTGGCTAAAGATTTTCGTAATCCATCCATTGTTGACTTTTCTATGTAACCAGAACCAGAAACAAAACCGATTACTCCAGCATTATCAATACGATCACTAGCCCAGCGAATGGCACGAATATAACTATCATAAAGATTTCGCATAAGGCTTGCTTTAGATTGAGCGGCGTAAGTTTCATCAATACGGTCATTTAATATCGGATAAGGCGTATTCTTTGCATTATCATTAGCACTTTTTTGACCTGTTGAATAAGGAGGGTTACCAAAGATAACTTTGATATCCAGTTTCTTTTGATGCTCTAAATATTCACTGTTTTCTTTGAATAATTTTTGCAGAAGGCTTTTCTCTTCAAGCATGCGGAATGTATCGGTTAAACCAATATGTTTGAAAGGGATATACTCACCTTTCATGATACTATGATACGTCGATTCAATGTTAATCGCTGCTATGTAATAGGCTAGCAAGACAATCTCATTTGCGTGGATATCATAACGGTATTTATATTCCATATCCTCTGGTTTGATGAGATTGGATTGTAATAGCCGTGTGATAAAGGTCCCAGTACCCGTAAAAGGGTCAAGAATAGAAACACCACGTGATCCTAGACTTTTTCCAAATTCATGACGCAACACATCATCAACAGAATGAATGATAAAATCAACAACCTCAATGGGAGTATAAACAATGCCTAATTTTTCTACTGTACGCGGAAAAGCATAACGGAAAAATTCATTGTAAAGCTCTACAATTAAACTTTGTTGTGCTTCAAGAGTGGTAATTCCACGCGTGTAAAATTGTATACTCTTAGAAATATTTTTGAGATCTTGAGATTCTTCTTTAGGAGTAACTTTATCAAGGGCATTGAGTACACGTTGTAAAGCGCAAGATACGGGATTTTCTTGAACAAACTGATGCCCCTCAAATAAAGCATTAAAGACTGGACGCGTCACAAGATGTTGCGCAAGCATTTCAATCGCATTTTCTTCGGAGAGGGTTGTGTTTAAATTACTACGTAATTCGGTCATAAAATCATTAAACACCTGCCGTGTTTCAGTTTCTGATTTTGTTAAAACTTCAGTTAAGCGTGTGATATGAGTTTGAGCAAGATCACCAACATTTATTGCCCATTTTTTCCAATAGCTAGGATCGTAAAATCTATTAACAATAGCAGTTCTAATGACATCTTTACATTTAGAAAAAAGGGGGAGTTCTCCTTGTTCTTCACATGTGTGAGAAGATTCGTAAGTTACTAACCCAATATTAAGTCCTGAATACTCTAATTTTGAGCGTATAGGTAAATCATCAATAACCGTGGTCGTATCTTCT
>NZ_JBHIRJ010000033.1:0-6498 GCF_042197045.1 Bartonella sp. AA74HLJMH | reverse complement strand
CTAAAGCCACAAAAACAGCCTCCAATATGGGGTGGTGGGGCTTTTTAGGAAGTCTGGTAGGCGCCATTATTTCCAGTGTTTTTGGCTATTATGGTTATAGAAGCCGTAAGGACACTTTCATGCTTTAAAACGTCTACCTTTAAAGCAAATACATAAAAAGCTGCACGCATACTGCAGCTTTTTTGCAAAATTTTCTGATTGTCTTTTTGTATCATTGTCTCTCATATCAGACAACTTCACCAGCCCATCATCCTTAATACTCCCCTTAAAAAAAACATAAGGAGTTGCTCATCGCTGCCAATAGGCATTGTGCTTGTTTTGGAAAAGAGCTCTGAAAACTTCCTTTCTCAACTGATCATCAAGAAAAACTATACAAAGCATGGGATATACCATAAACACGTAGAAGAAAATTGTACCTTATAACCTCTTGGGGAGGAGCATTGTGACAAAGAAAAAATCCATGATTGTCACCCAAATGGGGCTTTTCCTTGTTTTGGGCTTTAGCAGCTTTGCCGATGAAACAGCACAAGTTACATTTGCTCTCCACTTAGCAGAAAGCACAGCATCTATTTCAATGCTGCTGTTTGCAGGGCTTGTCGGGGCAATTTGTGCCGGACCAATTGCACCACGCCTCTTGCATCACTTCCAACCAGCGCGAACAGTACCCATTGTTTTATTGTTTGAAGCACTCTTTATAGCCACAGCTGCAATCGCCAACCAATTTTGGGTTTATATTGCCCTTTCTTTCGCACTAGGTTGTGCTGGTTCACTCTTTTGGTCTGCTATCCTCGTTTCCGTCCCAGAATTTGCAACCAATGATCAGCAATTAGACCGTATCAACCGCATTATCCAAACAGTTCGTAATCTTGGCTATATTGCAGGACCACTGTTAGGGGGCGTGTTGTATGGAATATCAAACGGGCAAAAAGGATTGTTTGTGTTGTCAATCATGGTTCTTTTTGCTACCTTTATCACTCTCTTCTGTTTTAAAAGTTTTAAAATTCATACACAAACGACAAACACAACGCAAAAAAGCAAAAAAGGGCTAGATTTAACGGGTCTCTTGCGTAAAAAAAATGTTGTCTATGCTCTTTCTCCCCTCATCATTACCATCATCCTCACCTCTGCTCTCAACGTCTTATCGATTGTCCGCATCCGCACTGAGCTGTACTTCAGTGCAGAAACCTATGGGGTAATCACAAGCATGTTAAGTCTTGGCCTCGTGGTTGGTCCACTCTGTTTCTCCAGCCTTTTTCATCGCTTTGGCAATGCCGCTGGTGCATCACTTGCCGCTACAATAATTGGTTTTGCAATTTTCTGCTTTTCCTTAACACATATTGTATGGTTAATGATGCTGTCATTTTTCATCCTTGGGGGTGCTAACGGCGTGCAAAATGCTCTGATGGCAAGTTTTATGATGAAAGCCATTCAGAAAGAACACCGAAACAACCAAATGCCTGCCTATATCTTTATCATACAAACAGCGGTGTGCCTTGGCTTTCTAGGAGCCGGTTTTGTAAAAGTGCATCACACCCAAAGCACACTGTTTATCATTGGCATCGCCACAATGATCACAGGCATCTTAGGTTTTATTGTGAACAGTGCCGTACAAAAAAAACAGAGAGAATTTGATAATGGTTAGTGGACGAGGCGTTTTTCTCAAGCAAACCATACACCCCAAAAGGACATGACAATCACCACCCAATCAAATTTCAATAAAATCCCTATCAAATCGTTGTATCCCATGCAACCCCATACCAACCCAATAGGACTTTGATAAACCACTCTTTAATGTAGAGCAACTAACAACCCTCCCCAAAACTTGATATTTTAAAGTAAAAAAAACGATAACATCATGCAACAAGACCCTATAGGCTTAAACTTTTACAATGGAACAGGCGGTTATGTATGGCAACTTGCAAACACCATGCAACATGACTTGAATGAAAACATCCACACGCTTGAATTGCAAAAACCAACGCCGCCCATAGCCATCAATTCTTTCGCTGTCTACCCAAGTGAACTCAATCCTTTATCACGCGTTCAATGGGCAAAAGATGTACAAATAATAAAAAACAAACCAGCACTCATTGGCAAACGGCAAATACAACCCATCACCATTGTTTCTACAAAAGGAGCGGCATTTGGCGGATTCGATTTTCCCACATTTGAAGCACTTCGTGAAGGCTGCCTTGTCCAATCACTGAGGGAAATACAATTCAATGGTACTCTTCTTGCCTCTGGAAGTCTTTTGATATCACTTTTACAACACGGTCTCATCGAAACAGATCAAAAAGCATTTTCAGAAAATGATGCAACCGCTCTTTTACGAGAGCCAACATGTATTATCATAGATTCTTCTCTTGGCAGTCTTGCCATTAATCAACTCAATGGGCGTACAATCCGGCTTCATGAAAAAACAAAACATCTCTTGAAGCAAGCCACCACACCAATACGTATTCAATATCCGCTAGAGGATTCAATAAAGTTTTTTATAAAAGCAGGAATGCTACGATTGGTAAAATTATAAGGATAAAAAGATGCAGCTGATAAGACCTGGCATGGGAACAGAAAATAGTGCACAGCTCATTTATGCGCTTATTCAAATGGCAAGACCGCGCACAGTCATTGAAATCGGTGCTGGTGATAGTACGCGCTTGATTGCTAAAGCACTGCAAAAAGCAAAACAAGCATGGCAACAAGATAAAAAACTTTTAGAATCTTCCACCTGGGAAGAGCGTACAGCTTTGCTTGATCCTTCAGGAATCCTTGAGAATTACGAACCTCGGCTTATCACCATTGATGATTTTACAGTCGAAGGTCAATCAGCCGAAGAAGCATGGCAAGAACTGCTTCAAGGCGGTATTGAAAAAGATACTGTAACATTTATCCATGAGAATTTTTTCTCTCTTGATGATGAAACGCTCAAATCTTGGGGACCAATAGATTTTGCTTGGCTTGATGCTGGTACTCCCGCAGATGATGTGCGATTTGTTATAACCCTTTGGGAACACATCACCGCGGGTGGTTATCTTTGTCTACATGAACCAACCATAACAACAACAATTGCTCTCAATGGCGAACAGCGGGTTCGACGCGTCAGAACTCCTTTGTGGGAAGAAATTCTCTACCGGCTTGATGGCTCCTATGAAGCTTTAACACTCCCCGAAAACCACAAATATCGCCAAAGTGGTCTGGGGATTATTCGTAAACGCACCTTTGCCGAACAAATTGTACGCGCACAATCGCTACAAGCAGAACTCATAGAAATCAATGAAATTCCCATTCGCAATGATCTTTTGCCCATGGGGAAAGAAACCCTTCACAAACGCAATACCCGCAATTCACTGATCTCTGCCATGACCTCCCCGACACTGCGCGCTGTTTATGCCGCCATTATCCTTGGTGCAAAAAATCTTACTGATATCCTCAAACATGTCGATTCAGATGCCAAAAACATTCACAAATCCATCAATCGCCTTTTGAATCTCGGACTTATTCACAACACAACAGAAGGATTTCAAGCCGAAGAGACAGTGTGGAAAATGCTAGAAAATAAACATGAGCGGAATAGGGAAAATTTAAGCGACCGCCATTTAGAAACAGAAGAGATGCTATCAAAAATTGGTGAAGCCTTTCAGAAGGAAAAAATCTATAGCGAAACGGAAGTTTCCAAGATATGCAACCTCTTTACGATAGACTTTGCCCGATTACGACGCACTCTTGTTGAGAGAGGTTTTTTACAACGCCATGGAGGCAAATATCAACGCATGCGCTAAAAGAGAATTGAAAAATGATTAGCGAACGCTCTCGTTTTTCTTCTCTATTTCAAGAGAATGAATAACCTTCCACTAAAAAAATATAATTTCATTAAAAGGTTACAAAATCATTCATCCCATTCATATGTTGACAATCTATGGAGATGAGATTAGCGTGCTCTCTTCGCAAGAGATGCAATGGGGAAGAACAAGAATGCGGGATGCCAATTGGTTATCAAAAAGGATTGGGTGGTTATCAAAAAGAATTAGAAATAGTCAAAACCATCAGGAGAAGATATAGGATCAAGGTCTCAATGGATCTTACGATTGTTGCGCGAACATCCGGACACAGTGTTGTTGCTCAATCCAAATCATGCTCGATATTTCTAAAAACATCGTAGAAAAAACAATATTCTTGCATTGGACTGGCTAGTGAATCAAGAAAGATACTATTTCAACGAAATGTGCACAGCAGAAATAGGGCTGGCAAAACTTCCTCAAAAGATACAACAAAATGTCTTTGATCATTTAACAACACTTCTATGGAAATTCCATGGGCAAAAATAAAATTCCTTTTTTCATCTATAGCACAGTTTTTCTTTCTGAATTTTCCTTTTTCTTTGTACTCCCTCTGCTTGGAAACTCTTCTCTCATAACTGCTGCCAATGTTGCTTTTTATCTCGCTGGATCGGTAATCCTTGAAAGCATTCTCATGGTAACCACAACAGGTTTATTAGAAAGATTTTCGCGTAAACTCTTAATGGCTAGCGCCTTTATTTTAAGGAGTAGCGCTTTTGTGTGCATTATCCTATCGCTCACACCTTCTGCATGGTTGATCTTTTTTACCTTAATGGCTTTTTCGAAAGCAATTTCAAAGCCATTTTTGAGAGAAATTTTATCAGAACATCTGAATAAAAATGCTCTTAAGCGCGCATTAACTCTCTATTCTTTTTTTCAAAATGCTGCTGTCGTTATCGCCCCTCTTGTTGCAACGAGTGCTATAAAATACAACGCATCAACCTTCTTAATGGTTTTTTTTGCACTCATTGGTTTGTATCTTTGTGTTCTATCCATTCAAATTGTTTATCATTACCCGCATAAAACATTATCTCTTGAAAAGAATAAAAAAACAAAAAAAGCTCTTCTTTCTTCTTTAAAAACAATAATACATAATCGTTCTATTGCTTATTTGCTGGTCACGGCTTTGTTTTGTGCATTCCTCATGGGAATTTTCATCACCACCACAACACTTCTCAGTAAATTTGACAGCAATCTCGCCCCTTATAGTGGAATTTTCTTTTCAATTGTTGGCATCAGTATTTGTATCTGGCAAGGAATAATTAATAAACATCTCAGCCTTTCCGATAAATCAACTTTTTATCTGCTCTGCTTTATGGGAAGTTTCTCCTCATTTTTCCTCATAGGTGGGGTCTTTACCGCTGTGACTGCGTTAATTGCCTACAGTGTCTATGAATCTGTCATGATTCCAGAAATATACTATCAAGCAGGGAAAACAACCTCATCCCTCTCTGCCAGTGTTCTTTTCAGTTATATTCTTGTTATTTCAAATATTGGCCAAGCCGCCGGCTCATGGACAAGTGGATGGATTATCAGCCATTTCAACAATCATATCGCTTTCACCTTTTGCATGATTGTTGGTGCCTCCGCCTTTGCTTCTTGCCTTTGCCTCATGCAAACGAAAAAATAAGCAGCTTCCATGTCACATATAGTTTTTGCAACCGGTGGCACAACAAGAGCACTCAAAACACTTCGCCATAAATCACTCAATTATGATTTTGAACACACTCTGCGGCAAAAAAGCTCAAAACGGTCTCTAAAGATTGCTCTGTAAACGCCGTTGCAAATTGTCTCATAGCTTAAAGGATTATGGGGTAGACAAGCGTAAGGTAGCTACATTCTGCACGAATAATATTCTATTGATATCCATGTGCAATACAGCCAAATCATTTTTCTTATAATTCGCTCATTTCTGCCATGACCTCACCGACACTACGCGCTGTCTATACTGTTATTATACTTGGTGCTAAAATTCTTTCTGATATCCTCAAACTTGTCAATTCAGAGACCAAAAACATTCACAAATCTATTAATCGCCTTTTAAACCTTAGTCTTATTCAAAACACAACAAAGGGATTTCAAGCAATCGATAAATTATGGCAAGCGCTAGAAGATAAAAATGTACGAAATATGGAAATTTTTAGCGATCGCCATTTAGAAACAGAAGATATACTTACAAAAATTGCAGAAGCATTTAAAATAGGAAAAACTATCGCGAAACGGAAACATCAAAAATATGTAGCCTTTTTACTTTAGATTTTGCGAGATTAAGACGAATCTTGGTGGAAAATGGATTTTTAAGACGATATGCAAGCAAATATCAGCGCATACGTTGAAAGAAAAAATTCAAGCATTTGAGTTTTTCTTATGCAGCGTTTTGTTTTTTTGTTTTCTGTAAAGAAAGTTTAGGCCAGCTATACGCCCCCCTTAGTATTTAGTGGTATAGATAGTTTGGAGTTCAAGGAATTGTTTGCAGTTTTTTGTTACAAAAAGTTAGCAGATTGTTTTGAGGATGACGATATACAGGCTACACATAGGACAAAGGGAGAGATGACATAAGAACCAAGAGAATCTGAGTTTAGATTTAATTTCTACAAAGCCTTTATGCGCGTAAATTAGATACCTATACGTTCTTCCCCTACCCTACTTAATCTTATAATAA
>NZ_JBHIRJ010000031.1:0-7764 GCF_042197045.1 Bartonella sp. AA74HLJMH | reverse complement strand
AGTGATGATGATTATTTTCGTGATGAGTATGAGGATGTTGCGTAAATAAAATAGCAGGTGCGGGGGGCGCCTGCTTTCAGAGAGCAATGTAAAAACAAAGGTATTAAAATTTCCATTAAACTCAATAAAACATGGAACATAACTGAAATTATAGGTGTTGGAAATGCTCAATCATGATGATATCGAAAGTGTTGAATTTTGTTTTACTGTAAATGGTAAAAAAATAAAATTTGATAAAGAGACTAATGATAAATTAAAGGAAAATATAGATTGGGAGAAATTTTTATCGCAATTATTCGTTGATAAAGAATAATAAGCCCTCTGGGACAAATGCATGTATTTTATAGGGGATATAAAAATGCCAAAAATTTTTATTGTATATAATAATCATACTATTTTAGAACAAACTGAACGTATTCTTTTTAAGCTTGGATTGGAACCATACGTTCTGAAATTTGGTAGTGATGATTTAACTACTATTGAGGATTTTAAACAAGAAATTAGTATGCAAACTAATTCTCCAAAATTTGGTATTGTGTTACTTACTCCCGATGAGATTGGCTATGCAAAATCTGCTGATAAAAAAGACGCACAACCGCGCGCTAATAAAAATGTTATTTTTAAAATGGGTATGTTGTTTCCTATAATTTCTTGCAGAAATATTGCTATTTTAAAACAACGAGATGTTGAAGTGCCTTCAGATTATGAAGGGATTAATTACATTCCTTTTAATGAACACGTAAAAGAAACTCTCCCAAAACTTATTGAACTATTAAACACCGCCGGATTCAATTTAGATACACTTAACGACTGAATTTTTTTTGCATGAAGTATACGCACAGTGTCATTTGAAGCGTCATAAATTGCAATATCAGAAAAAACGATCATTTTTTATGAACGAAAATTGTATATTTAATTCCTATTTTTTCTATGCAATAATAGATCAGTTTTAATCAAAAATAACCTTTTTACTGAAAATGCCAAAATTTTATGCTTATTTACGTGTTTCTCGTGATGGACAAGATACAGAAAATCAAAAATTTGGATTGTTAGAATATGCTAATAAAAATGGCTTTGCACCACTTCATATAGAGGAAGAAATTGCAAGTAGAGGAAAAGATTGGCGTAAGCGTAAACTTGGTGCTTTAATTGAAAAAGCGGAATGTGGTGATGTTTTACTCACACCGGAGTTTTCTCGTATAGCTGGTTCTTCTCTTGCTGTTTTAGAAATTCTCAAAGCAGCCAGTGAACGTGGTTTAATTGTGCATATAACGAAACAAAACCTTATCATGGATGGAAGTTTACAAAGCGATATCATTGCAAACGTATTGGGTATGGTATCGCAAATTGAACGGCATTTAATTCAAACACGTACAAAAGAGTCATTAAGTGTTGCTCGTCAACGTGGTATAAAACTTGGTCGTCCAAAGGGGAGTATAGCCACAAAATTGAAACTTGATAGCCATATTGATGAAATTCAAGCATTTATAAATGTTGGTTTATCACAGAGCCGTATTGCTAAGACATTAGGAGTTAGTGTGAATACCTTACGTTTATTTATTGAACGTAAAAACATCAAGCTTACGAAAATAAAGCCTATCATTACCATGCCAAAAACATTGGAGAATTAAGATAAACTACGACAAGTTGATAGTTCTTTTCCATGACGTGATGCATTGAAGTATGTTTATTATTTACGTACAAAATTTGCATAATCAATAACTTCTTGTTCATCACAGCTCTTAAAACTTTTAATTTCTAAGTTTAACAAAATCTTTTCAATCTCACGGTCTGTTAATTTATTTCCTTCAATACGAGTAGAAGATCCGATACTTCCAACAGTTGCAATATGGCGAAGAGCGTTAAACGTTCTGGAGCAAGAGTTCCAAAAGCGCGCCACGCACCTTTAAACTCATCAATCTAGTTTATATTCTTTTTATTTATTTTTTTAGCTTCTGCTTATTTATGTAAAATTAAATTATTTTTTATTGTATGTTATATATATTTAATATACCGTATCGTATATTGTTTATACAATAAGCTAACTATTAAATTTAGGAGGTAATTATGGAAAGTGCACGTGAATTATTTATAACGGAATATTTAGAAGAAGATGTTTGTAATCTCGGAGTATTCTGGTAATTGTGCTGGAAGAGGTGTCTAGCCTCTTCCAACCCAGTAAGTGAATTAATGGGGGAATTTATATGGATGATGAAGGTTATCATTATTTACTGGATGGGATTATAAATGATCTAGAGTTCTTAAAAGATGAAAAGGCCTTATATTCTTTCTTTCTTAAAGTAATAAAAAATACAAAAATGAATATTCTTGGATTCATGTCACATAAATTTACAACAGATGGGCAAGGTGTGACAGGTTTTTTTTTATTGAGTGAATCACATTTATCATTCCATACATACCCAGAGAGTAATTACATAAGTATTGATTTGTATACTTGTGGACAAGATTATGGCAAGGCAATTGAAGCTATTAAAATTCAATGGGAATATACTGGACAATTATTTATTAGATCGTTTAGGAGAGGTAAGCATTTTTTGAGTATTAATACCTCTTCTTCTTATGACGAAGATTTATCTAATGTATGATAACTATAAGAACGAAGGCAGCTATGAATATCAAAAACAATGGCTTATTTAAGTTTGATTATCAAATTCCTGTATACAATTTTTTTTTCCCAAGTCAAGGAAAGTGTATTATTGATAAGCCAGTATCTGATGTTATTGTGAATAGTAATAATGATATTAATTCGAGAGCTTTGTATTTTCATATTCCTTTTTGTGAAACTATATGTACATTTTGTCCTTTTACTAAAGGTGGTTATAAAGGCGAAACTGTAATTAATAATTACACGGATGCTTTAATTAAAGAAATAGAATTAAAAGCAAATTTTGTTGATTACCAGGCTGTTCCGGTTCGCGCGATTTTTTTTGGAGGAGGAACTCCATCTTTATTATCTCCATCTAATATTTTAAAAATAGGAGAAGCTATACATAAGCATTTCAAAGTAGCATCTAATTGTGAGTTTTCTTTTGAAATTGAGATAAAAAGTCTTACCGAGGAAAAAGTAATTGCTATGAAAGAAATAGGGGTTACACATCCACGCTTTGGTCTTCAAACTTTTAATCAAGAATGGAGAAAACTTTTTAATCTCACATCTACATACGAACATATTAAATTTGCTGCTAGTATATTAAATGCTAATTTTAAGTACGTACTTTTTGATATATTGTACGGTATGAACGGACAAGATGAAGAAGAAATAATTAAAGATCTCGAAATGGCTGTATCTCTTGGTACATCTAATATAGACATATACCCAATTGACAATGTTGTGACACAAGTAAAATTGCATAAAGCTATCAAAAACCGTGGTTTAGGTTTTACTACAGCAACAAGAAAATTTTCTATGAATATGCTAATAGATGCTTATATGAGAAGTAAGGGATTTATGCCTCATAATGGTCATGGTTATATTCGTACCCCAAATGTAACCTCTGATATAGTTACGGATGAATATAGTTTTGTGTATCATGAGCATGTTTATGGATATTCAGATTTTGATTTGCATGGTTTTGGAGTAAATGCTGTAACATCAATACGTGAACACGTAATAACAAATTTTTCTAATCGTAATGCTTACATTACAGCCGTCAATAGTGAAAAAATGCCCGCAAATGTTAGTAAGCACTCTCCAATTCTAGATGAGATAAAGCCAATCATTTTGCGCCTACCTTATCATGGTTTAGTGAATAAATCTTTAATAAAAATGGATTTTGTGCCTAAAAGTATTTTTTCTAAATTAGATATTCTTTTATCTAATGATCTTATAGTGGAAAATAATGACTCCTGGCAACTTACAAAACTAGGTTGGTATTGGTATATTAATATTATGTTTTGGTTGATGCCAGAAGAAGATCAACGTATTTTAAAGGCATTTATTGCAGAAAAACTGAATGAAACAGGTAGATTTATAGCTAAAAAAGAGCTTGTGTATGTATGATAATATTCTGTCTTTTATAATAAGATTAAAATATTATTCTAAATTCTTGTATCATTATGCGTATTTCTTTAAACGTTTTTTTTTGAAATTTATATCACCAATTGTATTGAAGGGAATGCAACTTTAAGTGTAGAAAAATTTAATATCGGATGGTTGATATGAATTTATTTTTAAAAAAGAGTCCTTTAGCTCTTTTTTCCTCTCTCTTTATTTCTAAAGTTGGTGATTATGCTTATGAAGTTGTTTTTGTTTTACTGGTCTTAGAATTAACAGATAACATCTTTTTTATAGGTCTTGTGTATTTTTTTCGATTTATCCCTTTTCTCTTTTTTGGTCCTATAGGAGGTTGGTTAGCGGATAATTTTTCTTTGAAGAAAAATATGATCTTAAGTGAATTTATTAGATTATTAGCCTCATTATTCGTTTTTATAACCATTATAACAGGGACTGCACATATTATTGTGCTTATTTTAGCAGCAATATGTACAACGATCGGAAGAAGTATTTTCCAACCAAGTTTTCAAGCTGCTATTCCCAGAATGTTTTCAGCAAAGGATCTTACAAAGGCAAATAGCATTACACAAATTATAGAGGAAACTGCATCCGTCACGGGTCCTTTAGTTTGTTCCCTACTGCTTTTTTTAGCAAATAAATCGGCAGTACTCATTTTTGATTTTTTTACCTATTTTATATCTATTATCGTGTTATTTAATCTCATGAATTTAAATTCAAGCGAGAATAAATCATTCAATTTTATAAAAATTTATCGAGAAACGGCTTCCTATCTTAAATATATTTCTAAAGAAAATAATAATTTATTTATTACGCTTGTTGGCTCGTCGTTTGCTATTCTCTTTACTGGTGCAATTTTAAGATTTTTAATTCCAGCTTTTGTCCTCTCTATAGGGGGAGAGGAAAGCCTTGTTAGTTATATTTTTTCTCTCATGGCTGTTGGAACTATTGTTGGTGGGTTGTTATATAGTAAAATTATATTCAAGATTACATCGTTGAAGCTCATGGTATTTTGGCTTCTTTATGGGGTTATTCTGTTTGTTATGCCCTTAGCAGCAGGACTTTATTTAAAACTCCTTCTCGTATTAGCATTTGTTTTAGGATTTATTGGTGCACTTGTGGATATTAGTTTAGTCTCAGCTATTCAATTATATTCTCGTCGTGAAGATTTTGGTATGAGTTTTGGAACTTTTTCAACTTTAGCAAACTCTGCGGAAGCAGTGTCTGGCTTTATTGCTGGACTTTTTGCACTCGTGGGATTGTTAAGCTCTTTTTTAGCGATGTCTGCCTTCATTATTTCCACGGGAATTATTGGCGTTGTAAAAATTAAGAAAAATAAAGAGTTAACACCTCTTAACACGACGGTCGATGACGACCATTGATATATTTGGTATCTACATGCAGTAGAAAATAGAGCAGTAGTGAAATTCAAGCATTTATAAATGTTGGTTTATCACAGAGCCGCATTGCTAAGACATTAGGAGTTAGTGTGAACACTTTGCGTTTATTTATTGAACGTAAAAACATCAAGCTTACGAAAATAAAGCCTATCATTATCATGCCAAGAACATAAAGGTATACTTTAGTATAGTACTATACCCTACGATATAATATCATAAGGTATAGTAAAATTAACTGATAAACTTCTCATAGAGGAAATTAATTTTTTCCTATATCCTCTTTCCAAAATTTTGTGTCATTGTCTATCATTAGAGCTAATTGTAGCGCAGCTTCTGGAACTGTACTTTTTATGATATCTCCTCTCTTTGTTTTAGCTTCTGTAAATCCATCACGCTGTATTATATCGGGTTTGTTAGAACTATCTATTTTTTGATTAAAAGCTTCAAAAAATTTACTAACGTTTTTAAAAACGTTATCGTTATGATTTTGAACGGGTTTATAAGTATAGTCAGGAAGAGTGTTTTTTTCAGATTTATTTGGCATTTTTCCTCCGTGAAAAGGGTGATTTTAATACTTTATTATACCTTATAGTATAATACTATACAATACCATATTCTATTTAGAGAGTAACTAAATGCCTGTCATATCCTTTGCTAATTCCAAGGGTGGAAGTGGAAAAACAACATCTGCTTTGCTCCTTGCTTGTGAACTTGCACATGCTAAACCTGTTACAATTATAGATGCTGATCCTCGCCATCCTATTACCACTTGGTCTGAATTACCGGGTAAACCAGATAATCTTACTGTCGTTACTAATGAATCTGAAAAAACTATTTTAGATGAAATAGAAATTGCATCTACTAGAGATCCATTCGTAATTGTTGATCTAGAAGGTACAGCATCACGCTTAACTAGTTATGCAATTAGTCAATCTGATTTTGTAATTGTTCCTATGAAGGAACAACAGCAAGACGCTATAGCAGCTATCGAAATTATAAAAGAAATTCACAGAGATATGAAAGCTGTACGGCGTCTTATCGCTTATTCTGTTTTGTTTACGCAATCTAAAGTTGTTGCAAAATCCAGAACTGCTCGTTTTGTATCATCTCAATTTAGAAAAAACCCAGAACTTGATGTTTTTGAAACAGAAATCAATGAACGTGATGCTTTTTCCGCAATCTTTGCAACTGGAGGTTCACATCGTAATCTCAATCCAAAGGAAGTTAATAATTTAGAAACTGCGATTGGCAATGTCGAAGCATTTGTTGCTGAAGTCATTACAAAGCTAAAAAAAGTTCAAGAGAAAGGAAATTAAAGAATGAGTACAGAAAGAAAACCATTAAATTTTTCAGAACTTGATGATTTTAAACCACGACAAACTCAATCTTCTTTAAACATTATACAACGCAAAGAGGTAGATAAGGCAGCAACTTTCCCAAGTCGTGAACAGTCAGTTGAGATACAATTAAATATCAAAGCTAGCGTAAATATCATTAATCGTTTTAAATTGATGGCTAAACAAGAGCGATATCGCCATGGTGATTTTCTAGAAATATTAATGAATGCTTATAAACAGAGCGATTAGTTTGTACGCTATAATTTTAAAAGTATTCATTTTATTCAGAAAACAAACATAAAACTGCTTTCTGTTTTTTAGGATTAAGTTTTCTAAAACCTTTTAAAAGGAAATATTCTTCTTTACTGGAAATTTCTTCATCATAATGGTACGGAATATTTCTTTTTTGTGAAATATCGGTATAAAAAAAGGAGATATGAACATCTAGTATGTTAGCGATTTCCTGCAAGCGTCCAGCTCCTACACGATTTGAGCCTTTTTCATATTTTTGGATTTGTTGGAAGCTTACTCCTAATTTGTTTCCTAACTCTGTCTGAGAAATTCCCATTGAAATGCGTTTATGACGAATTCTTTTGCCTACAGAAATATCATTAAAATGTGGAGTTTTCTTTTGCACTTTAAATTCCCCCCGACCGGGTGCGAGCGCCCTCGCATTGGTATTCCGGGAGTTAAAAGTACTGAAGTTTGAATCAGCTTTTTGCTTTTAGTGCTTTAAGCACCTGGACATAGCAAAAGCTCCCGGAATCCCGGGAAACCAACAGAGTGGGCTAATTTTATGTTCAAACTTTAAGGCTTTTAATCCCTTATTAATCGCTGCGTATACGATTAAAACATTCGCTTACCAATAAAGTAATTTCAGGAGATTGGCAAATAAAAATAGTTTTTATTTATAAACTTTATTTTTTAATGAGAGGCTATCCGCCTCTCAAACTCTCCGGAACGCTCACCAAAATCATGACATCAGACCCGCGTT
>NZ_JBHIRJ010000030.1:0-7870 GCF_042197045.1 Bartonella sp. AA74HLJMH | reverse complement strand
GTCGATACCAACAATCAAAATGTTTCATTCAATGATAACGATAATGGCTCTTTAAATGATAAGACTTGTTTAGAAGCCATTCCTTATAAACAAGCATTGCAACAAAACGGTTGGGGGGAATTAAAGCCTATCACGGCGGCTCTTTTACCCGTCGAGCCTTTTGACCCATTACAGCTCCCAATGCCATTCATGGACTATATTTATGACGTTTCAGAGCGTCAACAAGCCCCTATGGATTTTATTGCTGTCTCTGCTCTCTGTGCCTTGGCTGCTGTCATTGGTAATGGCGTGCGGGTTGCCCCAAAACAATATGATGATTGGATTGTGGTGCCTAATCTCTGGGGCGCTCTTATTGGTCAATCGTCAACATACAAAACACCAGCCATGAAAGCCGCTTTAGCTCCTATCACTTGCCTTCAAAAGGAATGGTATAAAGACTGGTTAAAGCAAAAAGAAAAACAAGAAATTGAAGAGAGACTTGAAACTTTAGATAAACGAGAAAAGGAAAGACAAGCCAATAAAGCGATAAGAAAAGGAGAGTGTGAAACCGCTCGTGCTCTTTTGTATGAAACGCTCTCTAAAGACAATGCGCATGATGATGATGTCTCTCGTTTTATTGTCAATGATGTGACTGTTGAAAAGCTTGGGGAACTCTTAAAAGAAAACCCCCGTGGTCTCTTAATGGTGCGTGATGAATTATCTGGTTTTTTAGCCAATCTGGAACGAAGAGAATATCAAACAGACCGTGCCTTTTATTTAACAGCTTTTAATGGAGACGATCAATTTACTTATGACCGTATCGAGCGTGGAACCATTTTTATCCCTTATGTCACTTTATCCATGATTGGAGGCATTCAACCTTCACGCATTATTCCGCTCATTCAAGCCATACACCGTGGAATAAACGATGACGGTTTATTGCAACGCTTTCAAATGATTGTCTGGCCCGATGACAATAAAGAGTGGCAATTGGTTGATAAACCGCCCAATCAAGAGGTCTGGCAAAAGTATGAAGGGGTATTTCGCTCTTTTCGTGATAAACGCTTAGGTTCTCCCGAACAACCACTGATTATGCGTTTTTCTCCTAAAGCACAAGTGAAGTTTTATGAATGGTTCGAGCATCTTCATAAAGAGGCAAAAGGAGGTAGTTACTCAGAAAGCTTACAAGCGCATCTTTTGAAAATGCCTAAGACCATAGTAAGTCTTGCATTGATTTTTGAATTAACCGAAGGGGGGCGTTTTGAAATCAATAAAGGTGCCCTTCAAACAGCCTTGCGATGGGAAAAATATTTGTTCAGTCATGTCAAAAGGCTCTATGCGGCGGCGGATAGCTTAGCAACAGAGGGGGCAAAATTGATTGTCGAGCGCTGTGATCATTTACCCGATGTCTTTACTTTACGTGATATTCATCAAAGAAGTTGGATCGGTTTAACAGATAATAAAGCCGTTAAGCAAGCTTTAGAGCTCTTATGTCGTTCCAATCATATTCGTCAAATAGCAAGTGAAAATAACTCCCAAGGCGGTCGACCTACCATACGTTATGAATGGCACCCTTTCGTTAAAAACAACAGCATCAAACAATGAAGCCATTGTAATCTTTTGTTATTCTTAAAACCTTCAAAGATCTTATCGTACCAACAGAGGGTTTACAAAGTATCTTTGAGGGTTTTTGTTTTATAATTTTTTAAAGAAGAAACATACAGAGTTCCTTTTAAATCTTGTGTCAAAGATATCCAAAACACAACCTCTATAGGTTTTGACGGGGTTTTGAGTTTTGAGGGTTGCCCCTTTTAGATAAAAAAACGATAAAAAGTAAAAACGTTATTTTTCAATAGGTTAAGATTTTACAGATCTTAAAAAAACAACTCATATTGATAACACAACCTATAAATTCAACTAATAATATACGTTTTGAAGGGGTTTTGACGGTTTTTATACCTTCAAAACCTATAAGGAAAATGATTCATAAAATCTATCAAAGTACTCATTCTGATATATTAAAGCCCATAGTACATTTATCTTGATTAACCCGTGAAATGAATAGCAAATTTCACTACTTTGCTGATCTTATTCCATGTCATGGGCTGTTGATAAGCAGCCTTAAAGACCCCTTTTGAAAAAAATATCGGCTTTTTTAGCAGTTTTTTTCCCTTTTTTATCGTTATTTGCTTTAAGTGCATTTAATTGAATTCGTTTTGATTCTTTTGATAAATATTAATCATCTCATAAGGTAAGGGATTTTTATTACAATATGCTTCAATCTATTAAGTCTGATAATAAACAATTCACTTTACGCTCCCTTTTACAATCCTATCGTGAACAGGCAACATCAAATGCTCTACGGGGGAAAGTGTTTGAAGATTTTGTGACAAAATATCTTATGCATGACCCTCTCCATTATGGACGATATGAAAAGGTAGAAACCTATTATGAATGGGCTGAAGAGCGTGAAGGTTGGAATAAAAATGATATCGGCATTGATCTGGTCGCTACAATCCGTGATCAAGGAGGTTATGCGGCTATTCAATGTAAGTTTTATCAAGCAGACCATCAGATCAGTAAAAAGGATATTGATAGCTTTATCGCGGCATCTGGAAAAGACATCTTTAAATATCGCCTTCTCGTTGACAGCACAGAAGTGGAATTAAGTGACAATGTGAATGCCATGATTAAAGGACAAGCGATACCCGTTTATCGTATTGACCTTCGTCATATGGAAACAGTCGGATAGATTGGCAAATATTTGCAACGAAAAAAGAAGTTGTTCTGAAATCAACAAAAGAGCCTCGTCCCCATCAAGAAGAAGCCATCAAGAAAGTCTGTGAAGGTTTAAAAGAAGCAGATCGTGGCAAGCTGATTATGGCATGTGGTACGGGGAAGACTTTCACCAGTTTGAAGATAGCAGAAACCCTTGCTGGGAAAGGCAAGCGTGTTTTGTTTCTGGTACCTTCTCTGGCTTTAGTCTCGCAAACAATCCGTGAATGGACAGCCGATGCACAAGTCCCGTTGCGTTCCTTTGCCGTGTGTTCGGATACAAAAGTAGGCAAGCGTCGAAAAAACCAAGATGATATTATTGGTATGGAAACATCAGATCTTGTTCTCCCTGCTACCACGGATGCACAAGCCCTTGCTAAAGAAGCTTGTGAAAACCTCGCAGATGCAATGACGGTTATCTTTTCAACTTACCATTCTATCCAAGTGCTTTCGGATGCACAAAAAGACCATGGGTTACCTGAATTTGATCTGATCATTTGTGATGAAGCCCATAGAACAACTGGGGCTTCATTGGGAACTGAAGACAATGAATCTGAATTTATCAAGGTTCATGATAACAGCATTATTCGAGGTAAAAAACGTCTGTATATGACAGCAACGCCTCGTATCTTTAGTGACACTGCTAAAAGGCACGCTGATGAGATCAATGCCGTTCTCGCCTCTATGGATGATGAAGCACTTTTTGGAAAACAACTCCATCATTATACCTTCGCAGAAGCTGTTGATAATGAACTGTTAACCCCTTACAAAATTGTGGTCTTAGGCATTAATGAAACCTATATCACACCAGCCATACAGGAGATTATTGCCAATGAAAACCGTGAAATTGATTTAGATGATGCGGCAAAAATTATTGGCTGTTATAGAGCACTTACCAAAATAGATAAGCAAGCGGCTGTTGATGATGATGATACAGAGCCCATGCAATGTGCTTTAGCTTTTTGCAAAGACATTAACACCTCTCAATATATAACAAAGCTCTTTAATAAAATTATCAAATCTCATATTGATGATTTCCTTCAAACCGTTCCCTTTCTAAACTGTGAAGTAAGACATATTGACGGAACGCAAAGTGTCAAAAAACGCAATGAGGAACTGGATTGGCTTAAAGAAGATGCGGGTCAAAATGTTTGTCGGATTTTAAGCAATGTTCGGTGTCTGTCTGAAGGAATTGACGTCCCTGCTCTTGATGCGATCATGTTCTTACACCCGCGCAATAGCCAAGTGGATGTGATACAGGCGGTAGGGCGTGTGATGCGCCGTGCTCCAAATAAAAAAACGGGCTATATCATTTTACCCATTATCATTCCTTCACACTTAGAAGCCAAAAAGGCTTTAAAAAACAATAAGAGATACCGTGTTGTTTGGCAAGTTTTGCATGCTTTACATTCTCATGATGAAAGGCTTGCTCGGACGATTAATCAAATGTCTTTAGGACAAGATAGCAGCCATACGATTGAGATTATAGAGATTAAGCGTGCCAATGAATTACAAGAACTCACCACAACGGTTGATGAGATCTCGATACCATCAAAAGCAGAAAGTTCTGGACGTGTCATTGGAACAGCAGAAAGCAAATCTCAATCGGTATCTGGAGGACAAGAAGACTTATTCCCCCGTTCTGAATTTTTTGATTTTGTCAAAGCCATTTTTCTGGATAGTTTTAAAATCACGGATTATTGGGGCATATGGGCGAACAATGTTGCTGAGATTGCTCAAAACCATATCAATCATCTTAAAGATATGATTTCCGATGAAAAGAGTGAAGCCTTTCACGCCTTTGATGCATTCCATAAGGAATTAAAGAACAACGTCAACAGTGAAATCAAACAAGAGGAAGCCATTGAGATGCTTGCACAACATCTTGTCACGCGTCCCGTGTTTGAAGCCTTGTTTGAAGGCAATGAATTTGTACAGAACAATGCCATTTCGCAAGCAATGGATAAGATCTTAACGGAACTGGATAAAACCAATATCGAAGAGAAAACGAAAGATCTTGATAAATTTTACAAAAGTGTCACATTCTGTACAGCAGGTATCACCGAAACGCATGCAAAACAGAATCTTATTATCAAACTTTATGAAAGTTTTTTTGCCAAGGCATTTAAGAAAACCACGGATAAGCTTGGGATTGTTTATACACCCGTTGAGGTTGTTGATTTTATCATTCATTCTGTTGATGATGTGTTGCGTAATGAGTTTGGAAAAAGCTTGGGGTCACGGGGTGTTTCTATTCTTGACCCTTTCACTGGAACGGGAACCTTTATTACACGGCTTTTACAATCCAATCTCATCAAACCAGAGGATATGGAATATAAGTTCCGTCATGATATCCACGCCAATGAGATTGTTTTGCTTGCCTATTACATAGCAGCGATTAACATTGAATCGACTTATCATAGTTTGATGAAAGGTGAGTATATCCCTTTCAAGCATATTGGTTTGACTGATACGTTTCAGATGCTTGAAGAAAAGAACCTTCTGCAAAAATTATTCAAAGAAAACAGTGAATATTTAGAACACCAGAAAAATCTAAATATCGAAGTTATCTTTGGCAATCCTCCCTATTCAACAGGTCAAAAAAGTGCTAATGACAATGCAAAGAATACCCCTTATCCCATATTAAATGACCGTATTCGTGAAACCTATGCTGCTCAATCTGAATCAATCAATATGCAAGCACTTTACGATAGTTATATTCGTGCTATACGCTGGGCTAGTGATCGTATTGATAATGCTGGGGTAATCGGCTTTGTTTCTGGATCTGGTTATATAGAAAAGTCGACAATGGATGGTTTACGAAAATCTTTAGCCAACGAATTTACGAGCATTTATGTACTTAATTTACGGGGGGATATCCGTAAAAATATGTTAAGCGATGGAAAAGCTCAAGAAGGAGAAAATGTTTTTGGTAGTGGTAGTATGACTGGTATTGCCGTAACCTTATTTATCAAAAATCCCAATGTTTCTGAAGAATGTAAAATTTACTATCAGATATTGGTAATAATCGTACGATAAAAGAAAAACTTACAGCTCTTGAATACTTTGGTAGTGTTGGTGGTATTACACGTAAACAAAGCTGGCAAATGATTACACCAGATAAACATGGTGATTGGATAAATCAACGTGATGACAGTTTTGAAACATTCTTAGCTCTAGGTGATAAGAAACCTTATGATAAAAAACTGTTTGAGATTTATTCTTGTGGTCTAAAAACTAATCGTGATGCTTGGGCATATAACTCCAGCCGTGAAGTTTTAAAGAAAAACATGAATAATATGATTGCTTCCTATAATAGCGAAGTGGAACATTTTAATGATACTTATGTACATACTGACCGAAAAACACGTGCTAATGTCGTAGACGATTTCGTCAATACGGATGAACGCAAAATTAGTTGGAGTATTAATCTTAAAAAACATTTAACTAAAGGAAAGATTTTTGAATTTGAAGATATATGCCTTATTCAAAGCCTTTATCGTCCTTTTATACAGCAATGGCTTTATTACAATCGTGCCTTTAATGAAATGGTTGCTAAAATTCCTTGTATATTTCCGATGGGGAAAACGGTTGAAAATAAAGTAATTCAAATTACAGGCATAGGAGCAAGGTGTGGTTTTTCTGTATTTATGACTAAAAATGTGCCTGATTTTCATGCGATGGATACTAGTCAATGCTTTCCGCGCTATATTTACAAAGATAGCACGATCTCAAAAGATAAAAACAAGAAACAATCCTATTTATTTACAGAAGAAAGTAAAACAGCTAGTTTACAAAAGCGTGATGCCATTACGAATGAAGGATTAGCACATTTTAAAGCAGCTTATCCGAATGAAAAAATCACTAAAGATGATTTGTTCTATTACGTCTACGGATTGTTACATTCGGAAGATTATCGTGCTCGTTATGCTGATAACCTCTCTAAAGAATTGCCTCGCATCCCTTGTGTAAAAAGCGCTGAAGATTTTTGGAAGTTTGTTAATGCTGGGCGTGAATTGGGTCATTTGCACGTGAATTATGAAACTGTAGAACCTTATCCCGTGACCTTTAAAAAGGGTAATCCAAAATTAACTGACATCTCTAATCCCGAAAAGTTTTATTACGTTACAGAAATGAAATTCGCAAAAGCAGGTAAAGAGAAAGATAAATCGATTGTTTTTTATAACAGCAATATCACAATAACAGATATCCCTCTTGAAGCTTATGAGTATATCGTCAATGGCAAGCCCGCTCTTGAATGGGTTATGGGGCGTCAATGTGTAAAGACTGATAAAAAGAGTGGCATTGTGAATGATGCCAATCACTATGCTGTTGAAACCGTTGGCAACCCTGCTTATCCATTAGAGTTGTTTCAAAGGGTTATTACCGTAAGTTTAGAGACAATGAAAATCGTTAAGAACCTACCAAAACTAGAAATTAGAGAAACTGAATAACTTAAAAGCGTGCTCACATAATGGGTATGATAAACTCACAACGGGTATAAGGTTTTATACCTATAGGTTCTATGCCCCTTTTATAAATTGCTTACATATAATCTTTAAAAGAATATTTTATATGCGTTATCATAAAAGATAAGGCTTTGCACTTTTTAACACTGTACTTTGGATTGCTTTAAGATTTTTAATAAATCCCATCTTAAAGTGAATACGCTTCTTTTACATTGCCTTTAAAAGATTATACCGTAATCTAAAATGATAGCTTTATTGTTATCAGAAGCTTTGTTTAAAGAGAGTTATGTATATTCATTTTCTTATATTACTTATAGGTTTTGAATGTTTCTCAAACCCCCAAAACACTTACAAAACCCTCTTAAATATATATTAAAGATTGTATTTATGTTTTGTGTTTAATATAGGTTGTTTATTTGAAAGATTAACTTATTGAAATATAATGACTTTTATTTTTTATTGAAAAATATGTAAAGGGGGGAGCGTAAAAAGCACCTCCAAAACCCCCTAAACCTCCAAAACTCATAACCATAATGGTCTTGATAGCATCTATTATGATTATAATCCCTTTCTTTTGAAAGGCTTAAAGGATCATATGCTTTTCATAAAGCACATTTTAATCACTCACTAAAATCATAAGATTCGTC
>NZ_JBHIRJ010000029.1:0-8665 GCF_042197045.1 Bartonella sp. AA74HLJMH | reverse complement strand
GCGTTTCTTATTGATTAAAATGAATCATCCACAATGGAGTAATGAATGCATATATACAAAACGTATCATATTGCAAGCGCTCTATGAGAGATATGAAAACTTATCAAAAGGAATGTAAATGATGCGTATGATCTTTAATCACTCATTTGAATGAGAGAACCTATAACGCTTGTTATGGCTATTAAACGTATCAAACAAATCAAAATGCTCGGTAGCTTTAACAATCCAATCAAAAGCAAATGCATATTAAGTGAATATCTTATAACAAAACGGTTTTTTACATTACAAGGCATTGATTTATAATAATAATTCACTGTTTTGTATGTTGAATGAGAGTCTCGAATATCGTAAGATTCTCTCATTTCAAAGCTGTTTATCTTGAATCAATCAAAACCACTCATTTGCACATAACAAGTGGGATGAGTGTATGGATCAAATTTGTATAAGAAAGGAATAAAAATGGCTCTTATGAACCGTCTTAATGCAAGATCTGTCGCAACATTGGGAGCTGGCAAATATAATGATGGTGCCGGCTTGTTACTTCATAAGCGTAAAGATGGAGGTGCTCAATGGATTTACCGTTTTACCATTCATGGGCGGCGCCGTGAAATGGGCTTGGGTGCTTTAAGAGATGTTTCTTTAAAACAAGCCCGTGAATTAGCAAATCAATGGCGCTCTGTTTTACGTGAAGGGCGTGATCCTATTAAAGAACGTGAGAAACAAAAGCGTGAGGCAATAAGCAATCTTCATTATTTAAAAGATATTGCCTTGGATACTTTTGAAACTCGTAAAGCTGAATTAAAAGGGGATGGGAAAGATGGACATTGGTTTTCGCCTTTACAACTTCATATTCTCCCTAAATTAGGTTGTCTTCCTGTGTCAGAGATTACACAAACAGAAATACGTAATACACTTGCCCCTATCTGGCATACAAAAGCTGGAGCTGCTCGGACAGCATTGATACGTCTCAAACTTTGTCTCAAACATGCTGCTGCATTAGGTTTGGATGTTGATTTACAAGCAACAGAAAAAGCACGCGCTCTTTTAGGAAAACAACGCCATAAAGTCAAAAATTTACCTGCAATGGATTGGAAAGATATACCAGCTTTTTATCAAACACTTTGCGAAGCATCAACCCTAACACAACTGGCTTTGCGTTTGCTTATCCTTACAGGGGTTCGCTCTAACCCTTTACGTCATATTCATAAAGATCAAGTTGAAGGTGATATCTGGACAATCCCTGCTGAAAATATGAAAGGAAAGCGTGATACTACAAAAGAGTTTCGTGTGCCCTTATCATCTGAAGCATTAGACATTTTAAAACAAGCGCGCTCACTTTCTCGCAATGATTTCTTCTTTTCTGCAACCGGTCGCGGTCCCCTTGCTACGAAGTGTATGGCTCAATACATGAGAGACAATAAACTTGAAGCCTGCCCGCATGGTTTTCGCTCTAGTTTACGCGATTGGCTCGCTGAAACAACCGATGCCCCCTATGAGGTTGCTGAAACAATTCTAAGTCATACAGTCGGAGGACAAGTAGAGCGTGCCTATCGTCGTACTGATTATTTAGAACAGCGCCGCGTTTATATGGATAAATGGGCGGCTTATGTCACGGGTCAATCTTAAGATATGGAGTGCATAACCCCATGATCTGTGGATAACTTTCTCTCTCTTCTCTCTCATTCTTTCTCAATAAGAGTCATAAATTATCACATCAAAAATTGTATGATAAAATATTGTTTTCTATAAATAAAACATCTTTCCAAATGAACCAAAATATGGTTAATAAATAGTTATGATTTGTTACCATTTTTTGATAGAAAGGATTTTAGTATGACAGAAAATGATATTCTTTTGACAGACCGTGAAAGTGCAAAATTGCTTCATATGAGTGTCTCAACATTCCGCCGTCATGTTACCAATGGCTCTCTCCCAAAACCTTTAAAATTTGGTTTTTTATCCCGTTGGTTACAATCAGATCTTTTGAATGTCATCGAGCAAGCAAAACAGCAACGTCAAAGTGACGCGGCATAAAAAAACCTTGTCACGTAAGGACGGACAAGGCTTTCTCAAACTCATCACTCTAAAGATAGCACAATCCGTCCTATGACGCAACGTTATAGGATTTAAAATGATGTGTTCTTTTAAGAATGCGCAAGGTATCACACGTGCCTTGCGTGGTACTTGGCATGGGCGTTATGGAACAGCCCGTTGCCCTGCTCATGATGATAGGCTGCCTAGCTTATCCCTTGCCAATGGACATGATGGGCGTCTTTTACTCACTTGTTATGCTGGCTGCTCTTTTAGAGAGATCATACAAGCGCTTATTAGAATTGGATTGCTTGGAAAACAAGCCTTTTTTGATAAAGCTTATGATCAGACGCTCTCTTTCTCCAAACAGTTTTGTGCTGATCTCAAACGAGCAAAACAGAAAGCAGAGAGAGCAAAAGCAATTTGGCAACAAAGCCAACCAATCAAAAATACTTTAGCAGAAACCTATTTACGTATGCGGGGTATTACATGTGATTTGCCTCCCGATTTACGTTTTCACGACAAATGTTCGCACCCCTCTGGGGTTACACTGCCCGCGTTGGTTGCTTTTGTTAAGGGCGCTGGCTCTTTCGCCATTCATAGAACCTTTTTACAAGCCAATGGCTGCAAAACAGATCAAAGACCAGCAAAAGCCATGTTGGGATCTGTAATGGGTGGTGGGGTGCATTTAAGCCAAGAAAATCCCAAACATCTGGTTATTTGTGAAGGCATTGAAACGGGGCTGTCTCTGCTGTCTGGGTTGTTATCAGAGCCCGTTGATTTATGGGCTTCTCTTTCAACCAGTGGCATGATGCGTGTGAATTTACCCCCTACAAAAGCCCGTCTCACCATTGCAATGGACGGCGATGATGCGGGTCGTAAAGCAGGTTTTAACCTAGCTGCACGTGCTTATAGCCAAGGCTTTGAGGTCTTTATGATGCAAGCTCCAAAAGGAACTGATTTTAATAACGTATTACTTTCTTAAAAGAGGGAAACTATGAAAGATAGTAATTTACAAAACAATAATGAAAATACTCCCGTCAATGATAACGATAATGTCTCTTTAAACGAAAATACTTGTTTAAAAGCCATTTCTTATGAACAAGCCTTGCAACAAAATGGTTGGGGGCAATTAAAATCGATTGCTACGGCTCTCTTACCCGTCGAGCCTTTTAGCTTATTACAGTTGCCAATGCCATTAATGGACTATATTTATGAGGTTGCCGATCTTCAACAATCTTCTATCGATTTTATTGCTATCTCTGCTTTATGTGGTTTGGCTGCTGTCATTGGAAATGGCGTGCGTATCGCTCCAAAACAACATGATAATAATTGGAAAATTGTTCCTAATCTCTGGGGGGTTCTTGTGGGGCAACCTTCAACACTCAAAACACCTACCATGCAAGCCGCTTTAACTCCTCTCTATGCCTTTCAAGAGGAATGGCATCAAGAATGGTTAAAGAAGAAAGAACAGCAAGAAAAGAAAGATATTCTTAGTGAATTAGATAAACGAGAAAAGAAAAAACAAGCCTATAAAGCACTCAAAGATCAAGATGAAGAACAAGCCCTTGCCCTTCTTTCGCAATCTATTGAACACAAAGAAAGTGATGATAATACTCTTGATAAACGACGTCTTATTGTCAACGATGTGACTGTCGAAAAGCTTGGGGAACTCTTAAAAGAAAGCCCCCGTGGTCTCTTGATGGTACGAGATGAATTGGCTGGTTTTTTAGCTAATATGGAAAGAAAGGAATACCAAACAGATCGTGCCTTTTATCTAACAGCTTTTAATGGCAATACGTCATACACCTATGACCGTATTGAACGTGGAACCATTCATATTCCCAATGCAACCATTTCCATTATTGGGGGCATTCAACCCTCACGCATTATTCCCATTATTCAAGCCATGTGCCATGGAATAAATGATGATGGTTTCATGCAACGATTTCAAATGATTGTATGGCCCGACGAACGAAAAAAGCGGTTATGGACGGATAGACCTTCCAATCAAAAGGTGTGGGAAAGTTATCAAGGGGTATTTCGTTCTCTTTATGATAAACCGTTAGGCTCACCAAAGCATCCGATAACCATACGCTTTTCTGCTGAAGCTCAAGAAATGTTTCGTGTATGGTGGGAAAATTTTCAGAAAAAAATAAATAGTGGTCATTTCTCTACAAATTTACAATCGTATCTTTTGAAAATGGATAAAACCATACCAACCCTTGCGTTGATTTTTGAATTGACCGAAGGGGGGCGTTTTGAAATCAATAGAAATGCTCTTGAGAGAGCCTTGTATTGGGAAAAATATCTGTTAAGTCATGCCAAACGTCTTTATGCGGCGAATGATACATTAACAGCAGAGCGTGCAAAATTAATTGTAGAGCGCTGTGATCTTTTACCCAATGTTTTTACGGCAAGAGATATCTATAGACGGTGTTGGAGATCTTTAAAAGACAATGGAGCCGTTAAGCAAGCTTTAGAGCTTTTATGTCGTTGTAACTATATTCGTGAATTTCCTATAGAGGGGAATGAATTAGGTCGGCGTCCTGATAGACGGTATGAATGGCATCCTTTGGTTAAAAACAACAGCATAAAACAATAAAGAAATCTCTTTTGAAGTCTTTAAGACAACCACGCAAAACTCTTTTTATGGCATTCTCATCAAGGAACTTTTTTCCAAAAGCAAATGATCTGAGTGACCTTATCAGAAGAGTTTTGTCAGTCTTGTCAGTTCATTCTAGCTCCTATATTATTTTTTTTAAATGAGAGAAAATTAAAAACATTATATTTCAATAGGTTAGTATTTTAACGATACAACCTATATCGACAATACAACCTTAAATACAATCAATAATATATATTTGTCAGTTTGTGTCTGTAAATTGAACTAACAAACTAGATTATTTTAGTGACTCATAAAATCTATCAAAATAATCATTATGATATTTTAAAAGCACATGCTTCATTTGTCTTTTTCCATAAAATAAACAGCAAATTTCACTATTTTGCTGATCTGATCTCTCTCATGGACTGTGGATAAACAGCATTTAAAAACTCTTTTGAAAAAATTATCGGCTTTTTTAGCATTTTTCTGCATTTTTTCTCAATTCGTTCAAAATGGATTTAATAAGCTTCATTTTAATTCTTTTGAAGATAATTAAACCCCTTATACGAAAACGGAACTCTGTTGTAACAGGGCGTGAACTGGATCATTTGCACGTGAATTATGAAACTGTAAAACCTTATCCCGTAACCTTTAAAAAAGGTAATCCAAAAGTTACAGAGATCTCTAATCCAGAAAAATTCTATTACGTGACTGAAATGAAATTCGCAAAAGCAGGTAAAGAGAAAGATAAAACCACTGTTATTTATAATAACAATATCACAATAACAGATATCCCTCTTGACGCTTGTGAGTATATCGTTAATGGTAAACCCGCTCTTGAATGGGTTATGGGGCGTCAATGTGTTAAGACTGATAAAAAGAGTGGCATTGTTAATGATGCCAATCGTTATGCTGTTGAAACCATTGGCAACCCTGCCTACCCTCTAGAGTTATTACCATAAGTTTAGAGACAATGAAAATTGTTAAGAACCTACCAAAATTGGAAATAAGAGAAACTGAATAACTTAAAAGCATGCTCACATAATGGGTATGATAAACTCATAAGGGGTATAAGGTTTTATACCTATAGGTTCTTATATCCCTTTTATAAATTGCTGACATACAATCTTTAAAAGGATAATTTATCATACGTTATTTAAAAAGAAGAAACTTGCACTTTTAGATACTCTTATTTACATTGCCTTTAAAAGATTAAACCGTAATCTAAAATGATAGCTTTATTGTTATCAGAAGCTTTATTTAAAGAGGGTTATGTATATTCATTTTCTTATATTACTTATAGGTTTTGAATGTTTCTACCCCCCAAAACCCTTACAAAACATAGAGCATTAGTTGTATTTATAGGTTGTATTTTGATATAGGTTGTTTTTTTTGGAAACTTGATAAAAGTTAACATATTGAAATATAATAAAATTTTATTTTTTATTGAAAAATATGTAAAGGGGGGCGTAAAAAGCACCTCCAAAACTCATAACCATAATGGTCTTGATAGCATTTATTATGATTATAATCCCTTTCTTTTGAAAGGCTTTAAAAGATCACATACTCTCATAAGACATGTTTTAATCATTCACTAAATGATCACTTTTGTCGATTCAATGTACTGACATAAACTGACAAATATATATTTACAGTTGTATTTATTTGTTATGGCTGTTTTAATAAGTTGTATTTTGAAAAATTCATAAAACTTAACTTATTGAAATATAATGATTTTAATTTTCTCTCATTTAAAAAAAATGATATAGGTTCTAAAAAGAACTGACAAAAATGACAAAAGTTTATTAAAAGGGATTTTGCTCATCTCTATAATTACCATTCTCTCTTTAGATGTTTTCATAAGTGTTTTCATAACAGACAATAAATCGCAATTATCCTATTTATCATTTCTCTTATGAACATGAAAAATGATGCCATGGCTATAAAGAACATAACAGCTATAGAGAAAGCAAAAATGCAAATGAAAGCATTTGTTTATAAAGACAGTCCCTATAAAGGCTGTTAAGTCTAAAATGTGTTATTAAAAGAAATTAACAGAAATCTTAAAAGCCATTTAGTGACAAAATTGATAGGTTATAAAGTTTAAAATACGCATTATGAGAGCGTTTCTAAATATTATAAATGTATAGATTCAGAAAATACGCAGTCGTTTCACAAAGCCCGTAATATAGCTTTAAAAGCACATAAATATAAAAGAAGCAATTAATAAGCATAAGATATTATCAATACATAACGTATTAAAAAAATAAGAAAAAATATCAAAAAAGATAAAATATTATTTGACAATAAATACGTATTTTGCTATATAAATAATCAAGTGCTTAACAACACTAAACAGTAAGCGAATAGGTTGCGATAAACCTAATCCTATTAAAAACTGACTATCTTTTATGCTTTTGTTAGCATATACAGTGATTTTGTCGGGTGTAGTTACACCATACAATACCCATTTATGGGAAAAGTGTAACGACGGACTTACTGCCGTGTTTGTTAGCACCCGGCGCCTCTATAGAGATGCCAATAACAAACATTTAATCAGTAAGGTTTTAATTATGAAAAATATATCAAAAAACACCCCCATTATCTCTAATATTTCAAATGAAACCACGTCTGTTAATCAACAAGAGCCTGCAAAAAAATATGAATTTATTGATGATTGTGAATATATCGATGGTCATTTCTTAACTCGAATTAGAGCCTTAAGAGATTTTGATGATGTCAAAAAAGGCGATTTAGGGGGGTATATTGAAAATGAAAGCAACTTATCTCATGAAGGTAATTGCTGGGTGTATAATAAAGCTCGGGTCTTTCAAAATGCACGCGTCTTTGGAAATGCTAAAGTAAAAAGCTTTTTTGTTGATGTCTATGGTAATGCTCAAATTTATGGGAATGCTATTTTTGAAGGTCTGACATTAAAGGACAATGCAAAACTGTCTGGTAATGCGCATGCTAACAACGCCGTTGTAATTGAAGGCAATGCACAAATTTATGATAACGCCCGTGTCACTGATCATGCTCATATTTCTGATAATGCTGTCATTTGTGATGATGCCCATGTCGGAGGCAATGCAAAAATAAGTGGCTCTGCTTATATCTGTGATGAATCGCGTGTTTTTGATGATGCTGTTATTTGTGATGCTCTTGTCTCAGGCAATTCTTACATTCATAGCAATGCCTCTTTAACAGCTAATGAAGATATCTGTGATGATGCATATCCTGAGTTTGGTAGCGAAGATGATTATTATCGTCATGAGTATTATGCTGATTTTGAAGGGTATTATGACGATGATAATGACAGCGAATATGAAAGTGATGCTGCGTAAATGACACGCGCGGGCGCGGCGGGGGCGCCTGCTTTCCAACCCAATTTTTCCATTTCAAATTTTATCAAACGTTTATCACATTAGATTGTGAGGGTCTTCTTATGTGCAAAAAATATGAATTAACCAGTGAAATCAAAAAAATCAAACATGCTCTTACTCGAAATATTATAAACCTTTATCGCATTAAAGCTTTAAAAGATTTTGATGATATAAAGGCGGGGTCTTTAGGCGGCTTTATTGAAAAGGAAGTTAACCTATCCCATGATGGCAATTGCTGGGTGTATGATGAGGCTTGTGTCTACGGTCATGCAAGAGTGTATGATGATGCAAAAATACGGCATTATTCGCAAGTCTGTGGTCAAGTTTATGGCAATGCTGAAGTCTATGGAAAGGCTTTTATCTCTCAATATGCAAAAATTTATGACCATGCTTTTGTCTATGGCAATGCTCATGTTTATGGCAATATTTATGGTAATGCTCATGTGAGTGGTAGTGCCCGCATTCTTGCTGATGCTCATATTTATGATCATGCGCATGTTTCTTATGATGCTACGGTTTTTAGTTATGCACGCGTTTATGGTCATGCCAAGGTTTCTGGCTTGGTTTGTATTTATAGCCATGCAAAAATTTATAATTATGCTGTTATTAATGGTCGTGCAAAAATTTATGGCAAGGTTTATGG
>NZ_JBHIRJ010000028.1:0-8720 GCF_042197045.1 Bartonella sp. AA74HLJMH | reverse complement strand
CTCATCATAGACCCAGCAATTGCCATCATGGGATAGGTTAACTTCCTTTTCAATAAAGCCGCCTAAAGACCCCGCCTGTACATCATCGAAATCTTTTAAAGCTTTAATGCGATAAAGGTTTATAATATTTCGAGTAAGAGCATGTTTGATTTTTTTTATTTCACTGGTTAATTCGTATTTTTTGCACATAGAAGACCCTCACAATCTAATGTGATAAACAGTTGATAAAATTTGGAATGGGAAAATTTGAAAGAGGGGCACCCCCGCCGCGCCCGCCGCTGCTTTATTAATTAGACCCAGACAATCTCTAATTCACCATAAGGAGAGAGACGTTCAGTATAGGTTTTTATTTTAGTAGACCCGCCGACATTTTCACGAATAACAGCAATTCCATGAATATTGGCATTTTCATAAACATGCACGTTATTTGCTATACGAGCATTTTCATAAACCCTAGCATTGTCATAAACATAGGCATTATCATAAATAATAGCCTTGCCATACACATGTGCATTACCATAAACATGGGAATTATCAGAAATAACAGCATTGCCATAAACATGGGCATTATCATAAACATAGCCAGCAATGATAGCATTGTCATAAACCCGCGCATGACCATAGATATGACCACAAATGATAGCATTGCCAAAAACCCTTGCATTTTCATAAACGTGACCATTTTTAAACACAAGAGCCTCATCATACACCCAGCAATTGCCATCATGAGAGAGGTTATCTTCCTTTTCGATAAAGCCCCCCAAGGCACCAGCTTTAACATCAGAAAAGTCTTTTAATGCTTGGATACGGTAGAGAACATGATTACCAAATACACGCGTTTCATTTGTGAGTGCAAACTTCTTTTGCATGGCACAATTCCTGTATAAAGAGATTTAAATTTTAGAATGAGATGTTTTAAAGAGGGACGCCCCCGCCGCGCCTGCGCGTTATTTACGCAGCATCATTTTCATATTCGCTGTCATTATAATCGTCATAATACCACTCACAATCAGCATAATATTCATGACGGTAATAATCATCTTCACTCCCAAATTCTGGATATGCCTCATCCCAAATATGATCATCAGCAGTTAAAGAGGCGGCGCTATGAACATAAGAATCGCCAGAGATAAGAGCCCCACAAACCACGGCATCATCAAAAACACGCGAGCCATCACAAATATGAGCAGCGCCGCTTATTTTTGCATTGCCACCGATATGAGCATCATCACAAATCACGGCATTATCGGAAATATGAGCATGATCAGTGACACGGGCGTTATCATAAATTTGTGCATTGCCTTCAATTACAACGGCATTGCGAACATGAGCATTTCCATAAAGCTTTGCATTGTCCTTTAATAACATGCCTTCAAAAATAGCATTCCCATAAATTTTTGCATTCCCACAAACGTCTACAAAAAAGCTTTTTACTTTAGCATTCCCTGAAACCCTTGCATTTTGAAAGACGCGCGCTTTGTCATAAACCCAGCAATTGCCTTTGTGAGATAAGTTACTTTCGTTTTCAATATACCCCCCAAGATCGCCAGCTTTGACATCCCCAAAATCTCTTAAAGCACGTATACGGTATAATATGAGACCAGTCACAAAATCCATTTCGCCAGTAAACTCATATTTTTTAGATGTTTTTTTCTTATTAACGGGGGTGTTTTTTGAGATATTTGTCATATTTAAACCTGTATGTTTTTAAAAGTTTTGAATTGACAGCCTATAAAGGGCGCCGGGCGTTCAAAACACGGCATACAGTCCGTTGCTATGCTTTTCCCATAAGGGTATTGTATGGCATAAGCACACCCGACATAAATACATACACTTATAATATAAAGCGTTGTAATAATCGAATTTTGTAGAGGAAGTAAACAATTTTGGTTGTTTATCCACTGTATGTTTAGTGTTTTGAATCACTTAAGTATTTACATAACAAAATACGTATTTATTGTCAAACAATATTTTATCTTTTTTGATATTTTTTGTATTTTTTTAAATACGTTGTGTATTGATAATATCTTATGCCTATTAGTTGCTTCTTTTATATTTATATGCTTTTAAAGCTATATTATTGGCTTTCTTAAAAGATTGCGTTATTTTCTGAATCTATACATTTATAATATTTAGAAACGCTCTCATAATGCGTATTTTAAACTTTATAACCTATCAATTTTGTCACTAAATGGCTTTTAAGATTTCTGTTAATTTCTTTTAATAACACATTTTAGACTTAACAGCCTTTATAGGGACTGTCTTTATAAACAAATGCTTTCATTTGCATATGAGTATTCAAGTTTACTGTTTTTACGCATTCTTTATAGCTGTTATGTTCTTTATAGTCATGGCATCATTTTTCATTTTCATAAGAGAAACGATAAATAGGATAATTGCGATTTATTGTCTGTTATGAAAACATCTCAGTAGAAACTGATCATTATAGAGATGAGCAAAATCCCTTTTAATAAACTTTTGTCATTTTTGTCAGTTCTTCTTAGAACCTATATCATTTTTTTTAATGAGAAAAATTAAAAACATTATATTTCAATATGTTAGTATTTTAATGATACAACCCTTATTAAGATGCACCCCATAAATACAACTGTAAATATATATTTGTCAGTTATGTGTCAGTAAATTGAACTGACAAAAGTGATCATTTTAGTGAGTCATTAAAACGTGTCTTATGAAAAGCGTATGACCCTTTAAAGCCTTTCAAAAGATAGCTTGTAACTCATATGAAATGCTATCAAAATCATTATGGTTATGAGTTTTGAAGGGGTTTTGAGTTTTGAGGGTTGCTGCTATTATGTAAAAAAAACGATAAAAAGCAAAAACGTTATTTTTCAATAGGTTAAGATTTTACAGATCTTAAAAAAACAACCCATATTGATAACACAACCTATAAATTCAACTAATAATATACGTTTTGAGGGGGTTTTGACGATTTTTACACCTTCAAAACCTATAAGCAAAATGAATATATATAACTCTCCTTAAACAAAGCTTTTGAAAACAATAAAGCACTCATTTTAGATTACGATATAACCTCTTAAAGGCAATCCAAATAAGAGTATCTAAAAGTGCAAGTTTCTTCTTTTTAGAATAACGCATGATAAATTATCCTTTTAAAGATTGTATGCAAGCAATGTATAAAGGGGTATAGACTACAGTTATAAGCTCTATACCCCTTACGAGTTTATCATACCCATTATGTGAGCATGCTTTATAAGTTATTCAGTTTCTTTTAATACCAAATTTGGTAAGTTCTTAACGATTTTCATGGTTTCTAAACTTACCGTAATAACCCTTTGAAACAACTCCAATGGGTAAGCAGGGTTGCCAACGGTTTCAACAGCATAGCGATTGGCATCATTAACAATGCCGCTCTTTTTATCAGTCTTTACACATTGCCGTTCCATAACCCATTCAAGAGCGGGTTTACCATTGACGATATATTCATAAGCTTCAAGAGGGATATCTGTCATTGTGACATTGCTGTTGTAAAAAACTGTCGATTTATCTTTTACTTTACTATTCCCAAAAAAATTCATTTCTGTAACATAATAGAATTTTTCAGGATTAGGGATATCAGTGAGTTTTGGATCACCTTTTTTAAAGGTTACAGGATAAGGTTCTACAGTTTCATAGTTCATATGCAAATGCCCCAGTTCACGCCCTGCAGTTACAAATTTCCAAAAATCTTCAGTGCTCTTTACACAAGGGATACGAGGCAATTCTTTAGAGAGGTTATCAGCATAACGGGTGCGGTAATCTTCTGAATGCAAAATCCCGTAAACATAATAAAATAGATCACCTTTAGTGATAGTTTCATTAGGATAAGCGGCTTTAAAATGTGCTAATCCTTCATCCGTAATGGCATCACGGCGTTGTAAACCAGCTGTTTTGTTTTCCTCTATAGAGTTTGTAAATAAATGGGATTGCTTTTCACTTTTCTCTTTTAAGGATACAATATCTTCATAAAGATATTGCGGAAAGCATTGACCGTTTTCTATCACCTGATAATCAGACACAGCTTTAATCATAAGAACAGAAAAGGTTTTTTTTGCTCCTATGCCTGTAAGTTGTATCATTTTATTTTCAACTGATTTTCCTATAGGAAATATACATGGCATTATGGAAACTCTATCGTTGAAAGCACGATTATAATAGAGCCATTGTTTTGTAAAAGGGCGATAAATACTTTGAATAAAGCACGTCTCCTCGAACTCAAATAATTTTTCTCTTATAAATTCTCGTTTAAGAGTACTACTCCAACTGATCTTTGTAGCATCAGCGTTAACGAAATTGTCTATAGCCTTTTCACGTATTTTGCGATCAACATGTCCATAAGCTTCGTTAAAGCGCTCCACTTCGCTATTATAGAAGTTAATCATGTTGTACATGTTTTTTGATAAAGCATTACGACTTGAGTTGTATGCCCACGCATCACGACTGGTTAGAACGCCACAGGAATAAGTTTCAAAAAGCTTTGTATCATGACCTTTCTTAACACCTAAAGCTAGAAATGTCTTGAAACTGTCATCACGTTGATTTATCCAATCATTATGCCTATCCGGTGTAATTATTTGCCAACCTTGTTTACTCCGTGTAATACCATTAATGCTACCAAATTTTTTAATTGTCTTAAGCTTTTCTTCTCTATTGAGATAATCTCCAATATCACGGAAATATATTTTCCCATGTTGTTGTGCATTTGGATTTTTAACCAAAATAGAAATCGCTATAGGGGCACGAGAACCTTCACCAAAAATTTTTCCACCTTCTTTGCGAGAAAGTTCTCCAGAGGTTCGTTGATTACCCCGTAAATGGAAAATATAAAGGCTGCTAAATTCTTCAACGAGGCATTTGCGTAAGCCATCCATAGATTTTGTATCTATAAAACTTGCATTTGTAACAAAACCAATCACACCACGGTCTTTTATACGGTCACTTGCCCAGCGAATGGCGCGGATGTAACTATCATAAAGCGCCTGCATAAGACTTGCTTTCGATTGAGCCGCATAAGTTTCACTGATCCGTTTATCTAAAATCGGATAAGGAGTATTTTTCGCATTATCGTTTTCACTCTTTTGTCCTATAGAATAAGGAGGGTTACCAAAAATAACTTCGATATCCAGTTTCTTTTGATGCTCTAAATATTCACTGTTTTCTTTGAATAATTTTTGCAGCAGATTCTTTTCTTCAAGCATCCGAAACGTATCAGTCAAACCAATATGCTTGAAAGGGATATATTCTCCTTTCATGATACTATGATAGGTCGATTCAATGTTAATCGCTGCTATGTAATAGGCAAGTAAGACAATCTCATTGGCATGGATATCATAACGGTATTTATATTCCATATCCTCTGGTTTGATGAGATCTGATTGTAAAAGCCGTGTAATAAAGGTACCCGTTCCCGTGAAAGGGTCAAGAATAGAGACACCCCGTGAACCAAGGCTTTTTCCAAATTCATTGCGTAAAACATCATCAACAGAATGAATGATAAAATCCACAACCTCAATGGGCGTATAAACAATTCCTAATTTTTCTACCGTACGCGGAAAAGCATGACGGAAAAATTCATTATAAAGCTTTACAATTAAGTTTTGTTGTGCTTCAAGACTTGTAGTTCCTCGTGTGTAAAATTGTACATTCCTAGAGATAGTTCTGAAATCTTGAGATTCTTCTTTAAGAGTAACTTTATCAAGGATATTAAGTACACGTTGTAAAGCACAAGAGACGGGATTTTCTTGAACAAACTGATGCCCCTCAAACAAAGCATCAAAGACTGGACGCGTCACAAGATGTTGTGCAAGCATTTCAATCGCATTTTCTTCGGAGAGGGTCGTGTTTAAATTGTTACGTAATTCGGTCATAAAACCATTAAACACCCGCCGCGTTTCCGTTTCTGATTTTGTTAAAACTTCGGTTAAGCGTGTGATATGATTTTGAGCAAGATCAGCAACATTGGTTGCCCATCTTTTCCAATAGCTAGGGTCGTAATTTCTCTTAACAATAGCTGCTCTAATGACATCCGGATATTGAGAAAAAAGGGATAATTCTTCTTCTGGTTTATATCCGTGAAAGGATTCATAAGTTGGTGATCCAATGTTCAGTCCTGAATATTCTGATTTTGAGCGTATAGGTAAGTCATCAATAACCACAGTTGTATCTTCTGAGGTAGCCTTTTGAGAAGGAACAATAATATCAAGGGCATAGCTTACGTCCTGTTTTATGGACATATGGTGGATTATTTTATTAAAACTCTCATCATGGGCACGCAAAGCATTGACGACTTGCCAGATGACATCATATTTTGGATTATTTTCCAAGGCTTGTACTGGTGGAATGCCAGCCGGTACTCCAACGGGTAGAATGATATAGCCTCTTTTCTTACCCTCTGCTCGACGCATGACACGGCCTATTGCTTGAATAATCTCAATTTGACTTTTTCGCGGGTGTAAGAATAGAACAGCATCAAGAGCAGGAACATCAACACCCTCCGAAAGACAGCGTACATTGGTTAGCACACGACACGTATTTTCCCCCGCATCTTCCTTTAACCAGTCAAGTTGTTTTGTACGCTCTTTAGCACTAAAGGTTCCATCAATATGGGCAAGAGTACAGTTAAGAGGGGGAGTATCTTTATAGTTTTTATGAAGGGCGTGCAAAGATTCTTGAACTTTTTCTTTTTTGAATTCCTTGCATATGCGTTTAGAAGTATCAATATCTTTGCAAAATGCTAAAGCTCTACGCATGGGATTGGGGTCATCTTCAAGATCAAGTTTCAGATCCATTTTGGTAAGGGCTCTATAACAGCCATTAATCTTGGTCCTATCGTCAAGAATAAGTTCATAATTCTTATCGGTAATAAGATGTTGAATGGATTGGCTTACTTCTTTTTCATTGACAACTAATATGATAACTTTACAAGGTGATAACAGTTTATGTTCTAGAGCTTCCGCAAATGTATAATGATGCAGTTCTTTGCCATAAATTTTTTCGTCATCCATAGAGGCAAGAACAGTATCAGATAGGTCAGCTTTCCTTTTTATCTTATCTGTAAAGATTTTGGGGGTTGCTGTCATATATAGACGTTTTTTACCCCGAATGATTCTGTTATCATGAACCTTGATAAATTCAGATTCACGCTTGTCTGTTCCTAACACAGCCCCAGTTGTTCTATGTGCTTCATCGCAAATGATTAGATCAAATTCGGGTAAACCATGCTCTTTTTGCGCATCTGAAATCACTTGGATAGAATGGTAAGTTGAAAACACCACCGTCATTGCATCTGCTAGGTTTTCGCAAGCTTCTTTGGCAAGGGTTTGGGCATCCGTGGTAGCAGGGAGAACAAGATCTGATGTTTCCATGCCAACAATATCATCTTGGTTCTTACGACGCTTGCCTACTTTTGTATCCGAACACACAGCAAAAGAACGCAAAGGTACTTGTGCATCGGCTGTCCATTCACGGATTGTTTGTGAGACTAAAGCCAGAGAAGGGACCAGAAACAAAACACGCTTGCCTTTCCCAGCAAGGGTTTCTGCTATCTTCAAACTGGTGAAAGTCTTCCCCGTACCACATGCCATGATCAGCTTGCCACGGTCTGCTTCTTTTAAACCTTCACAGACTTTCTTGATGGCTTCTTCTTGATGGGGACGAGGCTCTTTTATTGATTTAAGAACAATTTCTTTTTTAGTTGCAAATATTTGCCAATCTATACGACTGTTTTCCATATGACGAAGGTCAATGCGATAAACGGGTATCGCTTGTCCTTTGATCATGGCATTCACATTGTCACTTAATTCCACTTCCGTGGTATCGACGAGAAGGCGATATTTAAAGATGTCTTTTCCAGAGGCAGCGATAAAGCTATCAATATCTTTTTTACTGATCTGATGGTCAGCTTTATAAAACTTACATTGAATAGCCACATATCCCTCTTGATTGCGAAGCTTTGCCACCAGATCAATGCCGATATCATTTTTATTCCAACCTTCACGCTCTTTAGCCCATTCATAATAGCTCTCAACCGTTTCATATCGTCCAAAATGGAGAGGGTCATACATAAGATAAGCCATGACAAGGTTTTCAAACAGCGTTCCCAATTCACGGGGTGATTTTGCTTGTTGACGATAATATTCCAAGAGAGAGCGTAAAGAGACATGTTCATGATCATAATGATGAGGGCGAAGCATAAAGAATAAACTCCATGACAATATATTCTATTGATTAATTCTCTTCAAAAGAATCAAAATGAAGCTTATTAAATCCATTTTGAGTAAATGGTGAAAAAAATGCAGAAAAATGCGAAAAAACGGATAAATTTTTTTCAAAAGAGTTTTTAAAGGTACTTATCCACAGCCCATGGCATAGGATAAGATCAGCAAAATAGTGAAATTTGCTATTCGTTTTATGGAAAAAAGACAAATTTGATATGTGCTTTTAAGATATCATAATGAGTATTTTGATAGGTTTTATGAGTCACTAAAATAATCTATTTTGTCAGTTTAATTTACTGACACAAACTGACAAATATATATTATGGATTGTATTTAAGGTTGTATTGTCGATATAGGTTGTATCATTAAAATACTAACATATTGAAATATAATGTTTTTAATTTTTTCTCATTTAAAAAAATAATATAGGCTCTAAAAAGAACTGACAACACTGACAGCACTGGACAAAACTCTTCTGTTCAG
>NZ_JBHIRJ010000027.1:192-8734 GCF_042197045.1 Bartonella sp. AA74HLJMH | reverse complement strand
ATGAAGTTTGAGACATTGAATTATGCTATTCAGGATGTTCGGAAAGAAGCAAGACAAGCTGCTGCTATTGGTCTAGCAGTATCTAATTTAAGCTATGACGATACACCGGGAAAATTAAGTTTTTCACTTGGTACAGGTGTATGGCGCAGTCAATCTGCACTTGCTATTGGAGCTGGTTATATGTCTGAAAATGGAAGATTTCGCTCTAATGTATCTGCAACGAGTTCTGGGGGACATTGGGGGGTAGGTGCTGGATTTAGGGTAACACTGAATTAACAATAGAAAATTCGAAATAAATTTTCCTTCTCTTATCAAATGCGTTACATGTGCCATTTAAAGAGAAGGAAAGTTATTTTATCACAAATGAATAGCAATAGAAGATAAGGACGTATTTCGAGTAAAAATATATTTTTTATTATGAAATTTTATATGAAAAATCATTTATCATCTCCAAAAGGAATTATTTGAGTAATCGATATTTATTTTTAAGAGAGTTTTTTCCTTATAAGAGAAATATATATTGTAATAATATTATTAATGAATGAGCATTGTTTTTTATGACAAGATAGGGGGGTATTTTGCATAATTCTACTGCTGATAAGATTATTATTGGATTGTATAATGCCATAAAAGGTGATCAATTACATGACAGTGAGCAGCAGATTAAGACAGTTTTTAATGATGCAAAAAAATATATAGATAAATGTTTTTCTGAATCCATAGTATAATGCAATGAGTAATGTTGTTAATGATGCAAAATCTTACACGGATACAAAATTTGAAGCATTAAGATGTGATATTAAGACAGCTCAGAAAGAAGCAAGACAGGCGTCCTCTGTTGGTTTAGAAGTATCGAATTTAAGTGATTTTAATACCCTTTGGTCTTTAAGTCTTTGTTTTGGTGGTGGTTTATGGCGTAATCGATTGGCTTGAGCTATTGGAACCGTTTATATGTCAGAAGATGGAAAAATTCGCTCTAATTATATCTGTCACGAGTGCAAGAGGTTACAGGGGGTTAAGTGCAGGAGTAAACTTAACACTGAATTAATAATAAAAAACGCATTCGCCCTTGTCTCATCAGACAAGGGTAAAAATTTTATAAAGAGGTGATATTTTACACAGAAACTCATAGAGTAGTATACTTGTAAAGTTTTATAACAATGTATTCTGTAATAATAATCTTAGTGGGACTAATTTTAGTTACAGTGAAGCATTTTAACAAAAAAATTACAAATGCAGAGTGATGTTTTCATATAAATTAATAGAGCACGCGTAATCGCACAATATTTTAAAACTGTACAGTTTATAATTTTATTAATAGGAATATCCCACTAGGGGGTATGCTTAAAGAAATAAAAAATCTCATTTTTTCCATTTTTATTATTTTCTTTGTATGTAGCAGCGGGAATGATTAAGTAAGAATCACTTTGATCACAACAGAGATATTTAAAGCATAACGATGCACCAGCACTTTTATAAAAGCCTAAAGTGTAAACAATGAGGCTATGAATTTTAGAATTATTTCAAGAATCAGAAAAACGCATTATATAAAAAAATAATTAAATTATTTTTTCCTTGCTATTTTTTAATAATTGTATAGAGTGTGGAAAATTAATTAAAAGAAACTAGAAATCTTTTCGCAAAGCGGGGTGCGGTAAATCATGAAAAAATCACAAAATCACAATCATCTGATCTCAAAGAGCTTTAAGAGATACAAATATAAAACTCAAGGATATCTCGCTTATTTTCACGACAAAAGCGCAATAACCCTACAAAAAACGCTCTAAATTACTCAACAAACAACTTAACCCCCTTCCGCAATAAACATCCTTTATTGCCTCTTAAGCACAAAACACTTAATAATAAGTACGCAAACATGCTTTTTCCACATTTCGTTCACCTTTCTTCACCTTTAAATTTAAAGGCTCTGCTAAAGAAAAACACCCCTCCTTAAAGGGGATAAATAAAAACCATATTAATTGGACTATCGATCAACGTCGACTTCTATCTCATTGATATCTTAGATAGTCCTCTTCCGCATTATGACAACCCTAATCTTTTATAAAACAAGAAAAAACAATCTCTGGAGCTTAGTAGCACCGGAATATGTCTTTTTGATGTTTTAAATATCTTTTTTTACTTAGAGGATTTATTATGAAAAAAATATATACCACACCACACACGCTAGCAGTGAGTAATTTAAAAAATTCTTGCTCGTCTTATCGATTACCTTTTATTAAAACGCTTTCATTAGTGTCAGTAGCTGTCTTTTTATCAAATGCTTCTCCTGTTTTTGCTTGTGATCTTTGGGGTAATGTAGCACAGTATTTTGGCGGAGGTACAAATATACGTAAAAGTATTGCGCCAACCTATATAATTAACGGTAAAATATATAGAGATGTTGGTTCTGCGCTGTATGGTTTGGAGAATTATGTCGCTGAAACTAGGTATGATAAGCTTGTTAAGCAAGATGCATCAGGACTTATTACAATTGGTGCGGACGTAGGTGGTAATAGAATAACTATCGCAAATAGCTCTCATGGATTGAGGACTCTTACTGGTGTTGCTGATGGTTGGGTTTCGCCAATCTCGTATGATGCAGTCAATGGTAACCAGCTTTATAATTTGGGCTCTGGGGTTGCTGATTCTTTGGGCGGTGGTGCTAACTACAGCAATGGAAAATGGTCGGCTCCTGTTTTTATGATTAAAGCCTTTGATCAGAATGGAAATGAGACACAGGAAATGTATAGGAGTGTCGCGGGTGCGTTTGGTGGCATAAATAATTCTTTTGTGAATCTTAATAAAGCCATTAAAAATGTAGTTGCTAATGCAGCGGGTGATATGTTGATTCAGCAAGATTCTACAGGGACTATTAAGATTGGTGCGAACAAATGGGGTGTTATAGTAGACTTTGCAAATAATTCTCATGAGGCGCGGTTTATTGCGGGTGTTAGGGCTGGTCCGATTACAGCAACATCGACTTACGCAGTCAATGGTTCCCAGCTTTATAAATTGGGCGCTGGGGTTGCTAAGTCTTTGGGCGGTAATGCTAGCTATAAAGATGGAAACTGGAGTGCTCCTACTTTTACAGTTAAGGTTTTTGATAAGGATGGTAATGGAGCTGAAAAGAAGTATACTAATGTTGCGGATGCCTTTACTGGCGTAAGTGGTTCTTTCACAAATCTTGATAAAAAGATTGAGAATATAGTCATTGATGCGACAGGTAACAGTCTTGTTAAGCAAGATGATGCCGGACTTATTACCATTGGTGGAAAAGTAAGTGGGGGCAGGGTAAATATCGCGAATGTTGATAATGCGGCACGGACTCTTGCGGGTGTTAGGGCTGGTTCGATTACAGCAACGTCGACCGAAGCAGTAAATGGTTCTCAACTTTATTCAATAAATCAGGCATTTGCTGAATATTTTGGCGGTGGTGCTGGCTATAAAAATGGAAAATGGAGTGCACCTACCTTTACAGTTAAGGTCTTTGATAAAAATGGTAATGGAGCAGAAAAGAAGTATACTAATGTTGCAGATGCGTTTACTGGCGTAAGTAGTTCTTTCACGAATATTGATAAAAAGATTGAGAATGTAGTTACTAATGTGGTGGGTGACAAGCTTGTTAAGCAAGATACAGCAGGGCTTATTACCATTGGTGGAGAAGTAAATGGAGCTAACGTAAGCATTGCAAACGTTGATAATGCGGCACGGACTCTTTCCGGCGTTAAGGCTGGTTCGATTACAGCAGTATCCACTGATGCGATAAATGGTTCTCAACTTTATGCCATGAGCAATGTAGTTGCAGGCTATTTTGGTGGTGGTGCTGGCTATAAAGATGGAAACTGGAGTGCTCCTACTTTTACAGTTAAGGTCTTTGATAAGGATGGTAATGGAGCTGAAAAGAAGTATACTAATGTTGCGGATGCCTTTACTGGCGTAAGTGGTTCTTTCACAAATCTTGATAAAAAGATTGAGAATATAGTCATTAATGGGACAGGTGATGATCTTGTTAAGCAAGATGATACCGGACTTATTACCATTGGTGGAAAAGTAAGAGGGGTCCAGGTAAATATAGCAAATGTTGATAATGTGGCACGGACTCTTGCGGGTGTTAAGGCTGGTTCGATTACAGCAACATCGACTGATGCGATAAATGGCTCTCAATTTTATGCCATGAGCAATGTAGTTGCTAGCTATTTTAGTGATAATGCTGGATATGATAAAGATGGAAACTGGAATGCTCCTACTTTTACAGTTAAGGTTTTTGATAAAAATGGTAGTGGGACTGAAAAGAACTATAAGAATGTTGGGGATGCGCTTTCTGGTGTAAGTAGTTCTTTTACGAATCTTAATCAAAAGATCGAAAGTGTGACAGGTGATAGTTTTATTAAGCAAAATAGCGCTGGGCTTATTACCATTGGGGGAAGCAAAAGTGGCGATAGAATAGATATTGGAAACAATATTAATACTCCACGAGTTCTCTCTGGTGTTAGGGGTGGTGCATTTACGAAAACATCGACCGAAGCAGTAAATGGTAGCCAGCTTTATTTTATGACTCAGGCATTTGCAAATTATTTTGGCGGTGGTGCTGGATATGATGAAGAGGGGAAATGGTCAGGTCCTACTTTCACGGTTAAAGTCTTTGATAAGGATGGTAATGCAACTGAGAAAAACTATACTAATGTTGCAGATGCGTTTTCTGGCGTTAATAGTGCTTTCACAAGTTTGAATGAAGAGATTGTTAAGATAAAGAATAAGCCTGGTATTGAAGAAAGGGAACACATCCATAAAGACGGTGATTTGAATGATATTATTTCAGAAGGCTTTCCTTTTATGAGAAGCTTACCTAGTGCTTTAGGTAATGTGAAGGTTCCAACTACGATAACTGTTGCTCCTAAATCACCATTAAAACAAGTAAGTTTTATGAGTAGTGAAGGTGAAAGCCGGCGTCTTTTTGATATTGCTGCTGGTGAGATTTCAGAAACGTCGACTGATGCTATAACTGGTTCTCAGCTCTATTCGATAAACAACCAGATTGCTACTTATTTCGGTGGTGGTTCTGGATATAAAGGTGGAAATTGGAGTGCTCCGACTTTCACAGTTAAAGCCTTTGATAAGGACGGGAATGAGATTGATAAAGAGTATACTAATGTCGCGGATGCATTTGCTGGCGTTAATAGTGCTTTGGCAGGTTTAAATCATCAGGTTGTTGATATGAAGAATGGCCTTGGTATTGGTGAAACAGAGGGTAAACCACAAAATGGTGATCCTTCGGATGTTATTTCAAAAGGCTTTCCTTTTATGAGAAGCGCACGTTTTCTAAGAAGCTTACCTCTTGCCATAGATGAGGAAGAAAGCGCCATAGATGAGGCGGATAATTCAACCACGGTAACTGTTGCTCCTAGTGAAATTTTAGAAAAGTCAACTTATGAGGTGACTGACAATCAGTTTTCACAGATGAGTAACAGGGTAACAGGCGTTGAAAAAAAGGTAGACAGCGTTACAGACAGGGTAACAGGCGTTGAAAAAAAGGTAGACAGCGTTACAGACAGGGTAACAGAAGTTGAAAACAAGGTGAATGTTGCGGTTAGCTATGATACCGATGATAGCGGAAAGAAAATCAGTAGCATCACTCTAAAAGGTGTCGATGACAGTGAGCCTGTTTTGATTACTAATGTTAAAGATGGAAAAATTGAACATGGCTCTAAGGACGCAGTGAATGGTGGTCAGTTATACGATCATACCGCGGAGCAGATGAAGATTACTCTTGAAAGTGCGAAAAAGTATACGGACGATCAAGTCAATAATGGTGTTAACGAGGCAAAATCCTATACCGATATGAAGTTTGACGCACTAAGTTATGATATTACGAATGTGCGCAAAGAGGCAAGGCAAGCAGCAGCGATTGGTTTGGCAGTCTCTAACTTACGTTACTTCGATGACCCAGGATCTGTGAGTGTTTCATTTGGTGGCGGTTTTTGGCGTGGACAATCTGCCTTTGCGATTGGTGCAGGTTATACATCTGAAGATGGCAAGATTCGTTCTAATCTATCAGCAACCAGTGCTGGCGGTCAGTGGGGTGTAGGTGGTGGAATAACTCTGAAATTAAAATAACACCAGAGAATATGAAAAACTACAATTTAAGCGAAGTTTCGCCCTTGTCTTCTTAGACAGGGGCGAAATTTTATATTATAGAGAAGTAATATTTTACAGAGAAGGCCATAGAGTAGTATATTTATAAAGTCTTATAATAATTAAAGTCTTATACCAATGTATTTTATAGTAATAATCTTAGTGAGATTGATTTTAGTAAGAAGTAAAGCACTTTAACAAAAATTTTACAAATACAGAGTAGTACTCTCAGTGCGTAATTGCGCAGTATTTTAAAACTGTACGTTCTATAATTTCATTGATAGAAAATATCCATTGGGGGATACGTTTAAAAATCCTATTTTATTATTTTATTTATTTGCTCTGTACATAGCAGTAGCAATCATGAGGCACGCAACAGCAGCAATTATTAGTAAGACTCATTTTGATCAAAATGGGACACTTAAATAAAACTATGAAACAGAATCTCTAGACAAGTCTATAGTGCATGGAATCTATGAGTTTTAAAGTTATAAGGATATTTCACGGTTATATAAATCGGAAAGACTCATTCTGTAAAAATAATTAAATTCATTTTCTTCTTGCTATTTCACTCAATAGTCTATAACATCACAAAATATTCTTTAGTAAGACTCATTTTGGCAAAAACAGAAAAATGCTCGCAAGGGGGGGCAGTTGATTATGAACAACACACACAATCATCCTCATTTTACTCTAAAGCTTAAGAGTATGCCGCTTATCCCCGCGATAAAAGCGTAATGATTTCACAACAAGTACTCTAAATCATTCAGCCAACAACTTAAACTTTTCCCCTAATAATACCTTACAGCTTCTTAATCATATAAAATGAACTCTTTTACTTTTAAAACTATAAACCGCAGACCTAACAATAGGGTGCAAGTATGTCTTCTTCATACCTGTTTTTCACCCTCATCCAGGAGTTTTGTTGCAAAAAAAGCACCCTTCTTAAAGGCGGAAAAAATAAAAAACCCATTAACCACATCGTTTATCAAGATTGATTGCAACCTTGCTAGACTTCTAATTACTTCTGTTCGCCTCTGCGGCAAACTCAAACTTTATAAAGAACAAAAAAAATCACGTCGTTAATCACTCCTAACACTGAAATATGACTTTTTAATGTTCTAAATATGTCTTTCCTATTTGGAGAATTTGTTATGAAAAAATTATATACCACATCAAAAGCGCTAGTGGTGAATGATTGTAAAGATTCTTGCTCGTTTTATCGACGGCTTTTTATTAAAGCGCTTTCATTGGCTTCAGTGATTATATTTTTATCAAATGTTTCTCCTGTTGCTGCTGCTACTCAGATTTTAAATAACATATCAAACGACTTTAGTGGTGGTACAAATGCGCTTAAAGGTATACCGCCAGCCTATGTAGTTGGCAGTAAATTGTATAGAGATAGTGGCTCTGCATTTGTGGAGGGGGAGGATGCTCCCAAGAACTTAAGTCTTAATATTAAGTTTCAGACTAAAGCTGCTGTTGATACTGCATTTGCAGGTACGGAAGGTTATAAGAATGTAGAAGGTTATAAAAGTGTTGCGGATGCATTTTCTGGCACTAATAGTGCTTTGGCAGCTTTAAATCACCAGATTGTTGAGATAAAGGAACCCCATGCTATTGGGGAAAAACAAGATAATCCATCTCAAAGTGATGATCAGCATAAGAACACAGGCAGCTTTTCTCTTTTAAGAAGCTTACCCAGTGGACTAGCCCGAGCGGATGATGCAAGTATGATAACTATTGCTCCTACCTCACCATTAACTCAAATAACTATTCGGAATAGTAAAGGTGAGACACGGCGTCTTTTGGATGTTTCTCCTGGTGAGCTCTCAAAAACGTCAACCGATGCCGTTAATGGTTCCCAGCTTTATACGTTAGGCACTGGGGTTGCAAAATCTTTAGGTGGTAATGCTAGTTATGCGGATGGAACTTGGAGTGTACCTACATTCACGGTTAAGAGCTTTACAAAAGATGGTAGTGTTGTTGACTCGACTTATAATGATGTCGCTTCAGCCTTTATCGGTGTTGGTTCTTCATTCGAAAAAGTTAAAGATAAATTCGAGAAAGTTAAGGATGAAATTACCAAAGAGATTGAAAAAGACATTACTCTTGCTCAAGGTGATGCCTTGTTGTGGGACAAGGCTAAAGGCGCTTTTGTAGCAACGCATGGGAAAGAAAATAGCAGCAGCAAGATTACATCTCTTGCCAATGGAGACATTAATGCTAACTCAACCGATGCTGTAGCGGGCAATCAGCTTCATAGTCTTGGCACCAAGGTTGCAACGTCTTTAGGTGGTAGCGCTAGCTATGAGAATGGCACATGGACTGCTCCTACATTCACGGTTAAGAGCTTTACAAAAGATGGTAGTGTTGTTGACTCGACTTATAATGATGTCGCTTCAGCCTT